>CBFGOD010000006.1:0-25418 GCA_965650295.1 uncultured Shinella sp.
ATCTGGCCCGGCCAGCTGTCGGTGATGCAGAGATTGCCGTCGGCAGCCCCTTCCAGCACCTTGCCCTCGTTATCGACCAGTTCCGGCTTGACGCCGAAGAACGGCCGCGTCGCCGAGCCGGGCTTCAGGTCCGTCGCACCGGGCAGCGGGGTGATCAGGATGCCGCCGGTTTCCGTCTGCCACCAGGTATCGACGATCGGCGAACGGCCTTCGCCGACCACATTGTAATACCATTCCCAGGCTTCCGGGTTGATCGGCTCGCCGACCGAGCCGAGCAGGCGCAGCGACGACCGGTCGGAGCGCTTGACGAAATCGTCGCCGGCGCCCATCAGCGCGCGGATCGCCGTCGGCGCGGTGTAGAAGATGTTGACCTTGTGCTTGTCGACCACTTCCCAGAAACGGCCGGCATCCGGGAAATTCGGCACGCCTTCGAACATCAGCGTGGTGGCGCGGTTCGCGAGCGGCCCATAGACGATATAGGAATGGCCGGTGACCCAGCCGACGTCGGCCGTGCACCAGTAGATATCGCCGTCCTGGTAATCGAAGACGTATTTGTGCGTCATCGAGGCATAGACGAGGTAGCCGGCCGTGGTGTGCAGCACGCCCTTCGGCTTGCCGGTCGAGCCGGAGGTGTAGAGGATGAACAGCGGATCTTCCGCCTTCATCTTGGCCGGCGGACAATCGCGCGGAACGGTCAGCACTTCCTTGTGGTGCCAGATGTCGCGGCCCGGCGCCCAGCCGATCTTGCCGCCGGTGCGGCGCACGACCAGAACCTTGTTGACGATGACATGCTGCTTGGCGGCGATGTCGATCGCGGTATCGGTGTTTTCCTTGAGCGGGATCGGCTTGCCGCCGCGCACGCCCTCGTCGCAGGTGACGACGAAGGTCGATTCGCAGTCGACGATACGGCCGGCCAGCGCATCCGGCGAGAAGCCGCCGAAGACCACGGAGTGGATGGCGCCGATGCGCGCGCAGGCGAGCATCGCATAGGCCGCTTCGGGGATCATCGGCATGTAGATGGTGACGCGGTCACCCTTCTTCACGCCGTGCTTCTTCATCACATTCGCCATGCGGCAGACGTGTTCGTAAAGCTCGTTATAGGTGATCTTCTTGTCGATATAGGGGTTGTCGCCTTCCCAGATGATGGCGACGTCGTCGCCATGCGCCTTCAGGTGGCGGTCGATACAGTTGTAGGAGACGTTGGTGATGCCGTCCTCGAACCACTTGATCGGGACCTTGCCGGAAAACGAGGTGTTCTTCACCTTCGTATAGGGCTTGAACCAGTCGATGCGCATGCCGTGTTTGTCCCAGAAGCGCTCCGGGTTCTCGATGCTCTCACGATACCATTTCTGATAGGTGTCGTTGTCGATGAGCGCACGGTTTTTCGCGGATTTCAGGACCGGATAGGTCTTTGCGGACATGGATGCCTCCCTCATGACTGCGCATGCGCGGAAACCGTATTCTCCTCCGGCCCCGCCACTCTCGGCGCCATTCATATCAGGTCAAAGCATGACGGCAATTAGACAAAGGTCATTTGTCTCTTGAAGAATTGCATTTCTGCGACAGTGATTGTATAGAGGGCGCAATTCCCGGAACATAGTGGCTAACTACCCCACGACCCGCGACACCGGCGCGGACGGACAGAAGGACTATATGCATGGCTCAGCAGCTCCTCATGCCAAAGGCGACCGCGGTCTGGCTGGTCGACAACACGGCGCTGTCGTTCGAACAGATCGCGACTTTTTGCAAACTGCACCCGCTTGAAGTTAAGGCGATCGCCGACGGCGAATCAGCCCAGGGCATCAAGGGTCTCGACCCGATCTCGACCGGCCAGCTGTCGCGTGAAGAAATCGCGCGCGCCGAGGGCAACCCGAACCACAAGCTGAAGCTTTCCGACCCCAAGGTTCGCGTTCCCGAATCCAAGCGCAAGGGTCCGCGCTACACGCCGGTCTCCAAGCGCCAGGATCGCCCGAACGCCATTCTCTGGCTTGTGCGCAACCATCCGGAACTCAAGGATGCGCAGATTTCGCGTCTCGTCGGCACCACCAAGTCGACGATCGAGCAGATCCGCGAACGCACCCACTGGAACTCGACGAACCTGACACCGATGGACCCGGTCACGCTCGGCCTGTGCTCGCAGATCGATCTCGACCTCGAAGTCGAACGCGCCTCCAAGGGCCGCCCGCTGCCGACGGCCGCCGAACTCGGCGCCACGCTCGAATCCGCCCACGAAACGGAAAAGCTGCCCTACAGCGACCGTGAAGAGGAAAAGGAAATCGACGCCGACGCCGTCTTCGCCAAGCTCAAGTCGCTCAAGTCGTCCACCCCGGACGACGACGAAGACGACCGCTTCTAAGCGACGTCACCATTACAGAACGATAAGACCGGTCGCCAAAGCGGCCGGTTTTTTTGTGCCTCGCATTCGTGCCGGAACGCTGCCTCCCCACAACGTCATCCTTGAGCTTGACCCGAGGATGACGGAAGAGAAGGGAGCAGGCTAACCGATCCGTCGCTCCGCGAGAACCTCCGCGATTTCGTCCAGAATGGCGGGATCGTCGATCGTCGCCGGCATCTTCCAGTCCTCGCGGTCGGCGATCTTCTGCATCGTGCCGCGCAGGATTTTTCCCGAGCGGGTTTTTGGCAGGCGCTTCACGCAGATCGCCGTCTTGAAGGCGGCGACGGGGCCGATTTTTTCGCGTACGAGGCCCACGACCTCAGCCTCCACAAGCGATGATTCACGTGAAACATTGCTCTTCAGGACGAGGAAACCGGCGGGCACCTGGCCCTTGATGCCATCGGCGACGCCGATGACGGCGCATTCGGCAACGTCTGGATGGCCGGCGCAGACCTCCTCGATCGCCCCCGTCGAAAGGCGGTGGCCGGCGACATTGATGATGTCGTCGGTGCGCGACATGATGAAAACATAACCGTCGTCATCGATATAACCGGCATCCGCCGTCTTGTAGTAGCCGGGGAAATCCGACAGGCAGGCGGTGCGGAACCGGTCGTCGGCATTCCAGAAGCTCGGCAGGCAACCCGGGGGGAGGGGTAGCTTGATGGCGATATTGCCGAGCGTGCCGGCCGGTACCGCATGACCGGCATCATCGAGCACATGGAGATCATAACCCGGCATGGGCACGGTAGGCGAACCATGCTTCACGGGCAGCGCATCGAGGCCGAGCGGATTGCCGACGATCGCCCAGCCCGTCTCGGTCTGCCACCAGTGATCGATGACGGGAACGCCAAGCACGGCTTCGGCCCAGCGCAGCGTATCGGGATCGGCCCGCTCGCCGGCGAGAAACAGCGCCCGGAGGCTGGAGAGATCGTAGCGTTTCACGAGCGCGCCCTCGGGATCCTCCTTGCGAATGGCGCGGAAGGCCGTCGGCGCCGTGAAAAGCACGGAGACCTTGTATTCCTCCACCACCCGCCAGAAGGCGCCGGCATCCGGCGTGCCGATCGGCTTGCCCTCATAGAGCACCGTCGTGCTACCATTCAGCAGGGGCGCATAGACGATGTAGGAATGGCCGACGACCCAGCCGATATCCGACGCCGCCCAGTAGACCTCACCGGGTTTCACGCCGTAGAGCGCCTGCATGGTCCAGGCCAGTGCGACCATATGGCCACCATTGTCGCGGATGACGCCCTTCGGCTGGCCGGTCGTGCCTGACGTATAGAGGATGTAGAGCGGATTGGTCGCCGCCAGTGGTGCGCAGGCAATGGTGCGACCGCGCGCCGCGTCGAGCGCCGCGCCCAGATCGATGTCCCGGCCATCCTGTAGCGTCGCGGCAAGCTCGGGCCGTTGCAGGACAAGGCAACGGTCCGGCTTGTGACGGGCCAGATCGATGGCGGCATCGAGCAGCGGCTTATAGGCGACGACGCGGTTCGGCTCGATGCCGCAACTCGCCGTCACGACAAGCTTCGCCGTCGAATCGTCAATGCGGGCGGCAAGCTCATTTGCGGCAAAACCGCCGAACACCACGGAATGGATCGCGCCGATGCGCGCGCAGGCCAGCATGGCGAAAATCGCCTCGGGGATCATCGGCATGTAGAGGATGACCCGGTCGCCCTGTTCCACGCCCTGATCGACCAAAACCGCCGCCATAGCGTTCACGCG
This sequence comes from uncultured Shinella sp., assembly GCA_965650295.1. Taxonomy (GTDB): domain Bacteria; phylum Pseudomonadota; class Alphaproteobacteria; order Rhizobiales; family Rhizobiaceae; genus Shinella. The sequence goes on from CBFGOD010000006.1 coordinate 4,115, forward strand.
CTCGAGCAGCTCGGCATAGGTGAAGCGGGCCTTTCGTCCGGTCACCGGGCTGTCGTAGATCAGCGCCGCGACGTCCCCTTGCCCCGCCGCCACATGGCGATCGACGCAGTTGTGACAGGTATTGCCGCGCGCATCAGGAAACCAGCGGCCATAGACGCCCTGGTCACCATCAAAAATCTCCGTCGGTTCCATGAACCAGTCGATCGCCCGCGCGGCCTCACGCCAATGCGCGTGGTGATCGTCCTTCCACGCCCGATAGATCTCGGCATAGGTTTTCTGCATCGCTTCCTCCCGCCATGCACGGCCGATCAACGGCCGGTTCCTCAGCGGGAAGAATAGGAGAGGGCGGGCAATCCGCAAAGAGAGACGAAAGCCTCAAAAGGCCGGGCGGCTTTCTGCGTTCCGTCAAGCCGCGTCAGCGCGTGCCGAAGATCGCCGAACCGACGCGCACCGAGGTCGCGCCAAAACCGATGGCGACGTCGTAATCGCCCGACATGCCCATGGAGAGTTTTTCAAGACCGCAGCGTTCCGCAAGCTTGGCCAGCAACGCGAAATGCGGGCCAGGATTTTCCTCCGCCGGCGGAATGCACATCAGCCCTTCGATCGAGAGGCCAAGCTCCTCGCGGCAGAAGGTCACGAAGGCCACCGTATCGTCGGGCGCGATGCCCGCCTTCTGCGGCTCGAGGCCGGTATTGACCTGAACATAGAGCCGCAAGCTGCGACCCTGCCGCTTCATCTCGTCGGCGATGGTGCGGGCGATCTTCTCGCGATCGACCGTCTCGATGACGTCGAACAGTGCCACGGCCTCGGCGGTCTTGTTGGATTGCAGCGGGCCGATCAGGTGCAGCTCGATGCCGTCGGTCTCGGCGCGCAACTCCGGCCACTTGCCCTGCGCTTCCTGCACGCGGTTTTCACCGAAGACCCGTTGGCCGGCGACGATAGCCGGGCGGATGGAATCGGCATCGAACGTCTTCGACACCGCAACGAGCGTGACCGCATCCGGCTTGCGGCCAGCTTCCGCCGCCGCCTTCTTCATGCGGCCCTGAACCTCTGCGAGGCGGTCCTGAAGCTCCATCGTCACTCTCCTCTGGTATCGAGGGTCAGGACCTAGCGAAAACGACGCCGCTTGCCAAGCACGACAGACCCTGACGAGGCCGGAAAACTTGACGCTTCGGCGGTTTCATGATGAAGGTCTCGCCACTATATTCGCATGGGCGAACCGCTCGCCAAAACTCCCAAAAGACTTCCGGAACATCAAAGACATGGCCACCGAACGTTACAATCCGCGCGATGCCGAGCCCCGCTGGCAGGCAAAATGGAACGACGAAAACGTCTTCCTGACCGACAACGACGATCCGCGCGAAAAGTATTACGTCCTAGAGATGTTCCCCTATCCCTCGGGCCGCATCCATATGGGCCATGTGCGCAACTATGCGATGGGCGACGTCGTCGCCCGCTACAAGCGCGCCCGCGGCTACAACGTGCTGCACCCGATGGGCTGGGACGCCTTCGGCATGCCCGCCGAAAACGCCGCCATGCAGAACAAGGTCCACCCCAAGGGCTGGACCTATGAAAACATCGCGACGATGCGCAAGCAGCTAAAGTCGATGGGCCTGTCGCTCGACTGGTCGCGCGAATTCGCCACCTGCGATGTCGAATATTATCAGCGCCAGCAGCACCTGTTCCTGGATTTCCTGGAAAAGGGCCTCGTCTACCGCAAGCAGTCCAAGGTGAATTGGGACCCGGTCGACCACACGGTTCTCGCCAACGAGCAGGTCATCGACGGCCGCGGCTGGCGCTCCGGAGCGCTGGTCGAACAGCGCGAGCTGACCCAGTGGTTCTTCCGCATCACCGATTTCAGCCAGGATCTGCTCGATTCGCTCGAGACACTCGACCAGTGGCCGGAAAAAGTCCGGCTGATGCAGAAGAACTGGATCGGCCGTTCCGAAGGCATGCTGGTGCGCTGGGAAGTCGCCGAAGGCTCTGAGACCGCCGAGAAGGACGTGACCGTCTACACGACGCGTCCCGACACGATGTTCGGCGCCTCGTTCCTGGCGATCTCGGCCGATCATCCGCTGGCCAGGGAAGTGTCCGCCACCAATCCCGAAATCATGGCGTTCTGCGAGGAATGCCGCCGCGCCGGAACCTCGCTGGCCGCCCTGGAGACGGCCGAGAAGAAGGGCATGGACACCGGCATCCGTGTGCGCCATCCCTTCGATCCCAGCTGGGAATTGCCGGTTTACGTCGCGAACTTCGTGCTGATGGACTACGGCACAGGCGCCATCTTCGGCTGCCCCTCCGGCGACCAGCGCGACCTCGACTTCGCCCGCAAATATGACCTGCCCGTCGTGCCCGTCGTCATGCCCAGGGATGGCGACGCCGCGACCTTCGTCATCGGTGACGAGGCCTATGTCGGCGACGGCGTGATGATCAATTCGCGCTTCCTTGATGGGCTGAGCACCGAAGAGGCCTTCGAAGAGGTCGCCAAGCGCCTCACGGCAGCCACGCTGGGCAACGCCCCGCAGGGCGAGCGCAAGGTGAACTTCCGCCTGCGCGACTGGGGCATTTCGCGCCAGCGCTACTGGGGCTGCCCGATCCCGGTCATCCATTGTGAGGCCTGCGGCGTCGTGCCCGTTCCGAAGGCCGACCTGCCGGTGCAGCTGCCCGACGACGTCACCTTCGACAAGCCGGGCAACCCGCTCGACCGTCACGCCACCTGGCGCCACGTCGCCTGCCCGCAGTGCGGCAAGGATGCCCGCCGCGAGACGGACACGATGGACACCTTCGTCGATTCCTCCTGGTACTTCACCCGCTTTACGGCGCCGTGGGAGAACAACCCGACTGACCCGGCGGCGGCCAATGCCTGGCTGCCGGTCGACCAGTATATCGGCGGTATCGAGCATGCGATCCTGCATCTGCTCTATTCGCGCTTCTTCACCCGCGCCATGCAGGCCACCGGCCATGTCGACGTGAAGGAACCCTTCAAGGGTCTCTTCACGCAGGGCATGGTCGTGCACGAAACCTATAGCCGCGCGATCGACGGCAAGCGGGAATGGGTGACGCCGGCCGAGATCCGCATCGAGGAAGTCGACGGCAAGCGCCGTGCGCTGCATCTCGAATCCGGCGAAGAAATCGCCATCGGCTCCATCGAGAAGATGTCGAAGTCGAAGAAGAACGTCGTCGATCCCGACGATATCATCGCCTCCTACGGCGCCGATACCGCCCGCTTCTTCGTTCTCTCCGACTCCCCGCCGGACCGCGACGTCATCTGGTCGGAAGCCGGCGTCGAAGGCGCGCATCGTTTCGTCCAGCGCGTCTGGCGCCTCATCTCCGAAGCGGCTCCCGCGCTCAAGGGCGCCGAAAGCCGTCCGGGTACGGACGGCGAAGCGCTGGCCGTCTCGCAGATTGCCCACAAGACGCTGAAGGCCGTCCAGGCCGATTACGACAAGCTCGCCTTCAACAAGGCCGTCGCGCGTATCTACGAATTCGTCAACGCGCTGGCCGCGCCGCTGACCAATGCCGCTGCAGGCACCGCTTCGGCCGATCTGGTCTCGGCACTGCGCGAAGCCGTCGGCATCCTGATCCGCATCGTCGCCCCGATGACGCCGCATCTCTCCGAAGAAGCCTGGCGCGAGATCGGCGGCGAAGGCCTCGTCGCAACCGTCGCCTGGCCGGCCTATGAAGACCGGCTGGTCGCGGAAAACGAAATCACCCTGCCGGTGCAGATCAACGGCAAGAAGCGTGCGGATTTGACAATCGCCCGCGATGCGGACCAGAGTGCGGTCGAAGCGGCCGTGCTCGCGCTCGAACCCGTCCAGGCCGCGCTCGCCGGCCAGCGTCCCAAGAAGATCATCGTCGTACCGCAGAGGATCGTGAATGTTGTTGTCTGACGGAACCGGTCTTTCGCGCCTTGCAAAACTCGCCGCCGGCATCGCCCTCATGGGCGCGCTGGCCGGCTGCCAGGTACGCCCGCTCTATTCCACGGGTGCCGGCACGGACACCAAGCTGGCGGCAGTCGCCATCTCGGAAGCCGATGACCGCGTCGAGCAGCAGGTCCGTAACGACCTGATCTTCCTGTTTGCCGGCGGCGCCGGCGAGCCGCAGGCGGCGATCTACCACCTCGAGATCAATGTCTCCGTCCGCAAGGTCGGCGTGCTCACGGATATCAGTAGCGACATTCCCCGCGCCGGCCGTATCATCGTTTCGGCCGACTACAACCTGACGAAGACCGACTCCGGCGAAACATTGGCGTCCGGCAAGCGGTCCAGCGTTGCCCTCGTCGATTTCCCGTTCCAGGAATTCGCCAAGCTGCGCGCCGTTCGGGATGGCGAAAATCGCGCGGCACACGAACTGGCGGAACTTATCCGCGCGGACGTCGCCGCGGCGCTTGCACGGCGCTGAGCCGGCTATGGCCGAAGTCAAGTCGCACGAATTCGATGCCTTCCTGAAACGGAAGCCTCTTCCCGTGCGACTCTTCCTCATTTACGGGCCGGATCGCGGTCTCGTTTCCGAACGCGCCGCAGCACTGGCGGCCGCAAGCGGCGTCGATCTCGCAGACGCCTTTTCCGTCGTGAAACTCGATGCGGGGGAAATCGGCAACCAGGCCGGCAGGCTGATGGACGAAATGAACGCCATCGGCCTTTTCGGTGGCGATCGCCTCGTCTGGATCCGCAATGCCGGCAGCGAGAAGGGCGTTTCGGACGCGCTGGAAATGCTGGCGGGCATGCCCTCAGGCGATTCCACGCTGATTGTCGAGGCCGGCGATCTCAAGAAGGCGGCCGCACTGCGCAAGGCAGCCGAATCGGCGCCGCAGGCCGTTGCCATCGCCTGTTACGCGGATGATGGACGCGCCCTCCAGGCCCTGATCGATCAGGAACTCTCGACGGAGGGTCTGCGCATTTCGCCCGCGGCACGCGAACGCCTGATGGAAACGATCGGCGGCGATCGACTGGCCTCTCGCAACGAGGTGCGCAAGCTCGCACTCTATTGCCGGGGTAAGGAGATCATCGAGGAGCAAGACGTCGAGGAGATCGTCGGCGATGCCAGCGCCATCTCCACGGATGACGCGATCGACGCCATCCTCAAGGGTGATCGCGAAGGGTTCCTGCACGCTATCCAGAAGATCGTTTCTTCGAAGACACCGGTCTTCCTTGTCCTGCAGGGATGCCTGCGGCAGTTCCAACTTTTGGAAATCATGCGCGCCGAAATGGATGAAAAGCGCGCGCCCGCCGGCCAGGTCATTGCAACGCTCGGCCGCCACCTGCATTTCCGTCGCAAGCCGATCGTGGAAAATGCCTTGAAGACCTGGACCGGCCCCGCCATTCGCCGGGAAACCCAGAGGCTGCAAACCGCGATCCTGCAAAGCCGTCAAAGAGCCGCGCTGGAAGATACGATCGCCATGCAGACCATGCTGGCGACCGTGCTTCAATCCGCCCGACGCTGAATCCGGCTAAATAGCCGGCTTTCTCGCGATTATTCTAGCGACGTTCCAGAAGCCGGCAGATTTCTTCCAGCTGCTCCAGGGTCTTGTAGGCGATCCTGAGCTGTCCGCCAGTGCCCTTGTGGTTCACGGTGACATCGAGACCAAGCACATCGGACAGCGTGCGCTCCAGTGCCAGCGTGTCCGCGTCCTTCACATCCTTCGGCGCGGCCTGGCCATGGTTCGGATCGCTCTGCGCCTTGATGTCATTCTGCGCCAATTTCTCGGCATCGCGCACAGACATGCCCTTGGCAACAACCGCCTTGGCGAGTGCTATGGGATCGGAGGTCGGAATAAGGGCGCGCGCATGTCCCGCCGAAAGCGAACCGGAAGCCAACATGTCGCGCACGGGTTCGGGCAGTTTCAGCAGGCGAAGGCTGTTTGCCACATGGCTGCGGCTCTTACCGATGATTTCACCGAGATCGTTCTGCGTATACCCATGATCGGCGATCAGCAGCTCGTACCCCATCGCTTCTTCCAGCGGATTGAGGTCCGAACGCTGCACGTTCTCGACGATGGCGATTTCCAGAGCCGTACGGTCATCCACGTCCCGGATGATGACGGGGATCTCGATCAAGCCCGCCAGTTGCGCCGCGCGCCAACGGCGTTCACCTGCAATGATCTCAAAGCGATTGTCCGCGGTTGTGCGAACGACGACCGGCTGCACGATGCCGTGCTGGCGGATCGAAGAGGCGAGATCCTGCAATTCCGATTCATCGAAATAACGGCGCGGATTGCGCGGATTGCGGCCGACGAATTCGATGGGCACGAGCCGATCCGGATTGACTGCCGGCCGCGCGCCGATATCGGCAGCCGGAAGCTGATCCATTTCACCGATCAGGGCAGCAAGACCCCGACCAAGACGCCGCTTTGAGTTGTCATCGTTCATCGGTTCTACTCACGGATACTGAAGTCAAGCAGCCTTGCGCTGCCTTTCACGCTGGATCACTTCGGAGGCCAGCTGGAGATAGGCCTGGCTTCCGGCGCATTTGAGATCGTAGAGAATGGCCGGCTTGCCGTAGGACGGCGCCTCGGATACCCGCACATTGCGCGGAATAAGCGTATGATACACCTTTTCGCCGAGATGCGTGCGCACATCGTTGACGACCTGCTGCGCCAGATTGTTGCGCGAATCGAACATGGTGAGCACGATGCCCTGTATATCGAGCCGAGGATTGACCGTACGGCGAACCTGATCGACCGTCTCCAGAAGCTGGCTCAGCCCTTCCAGTGCGAAAAATTCGCACTGTAACGGCACCAAAACGGAATGCGCTGCCGCCAGCGCATTCATCGTCAGCAGATTGAACGAGGGCGGGCAATCGACCAGAACGTAAGAGTAAGACAAGGCTTCGGAGGAGGCCAGCGCACGCTTCAAGCGGAAGACACGATCGTTCTGCTGGGCGATCTCCATCTCGACACCAAGCAGATCCATGGTCGAGGGGATGATGGAGAGATTCGGCACGGCCGTCTCCAGCACGGTCTCGGCTACAGTATGGCTGCCGACCATCAGGTCGTAGGAGGACAATTCGCGGCGGCTGCGATCGATGCCGAGACCCGTGCTGGCGTTACCCTGCGGGTCGAGATCGACGATCAACACCCGCTCGCCGATGGCCGCAAGCGCCGTCGCGAGATTGATGGCCGTGGTCGTCTTGCCGACACCGCCCTTCTGGTTCGCAATGGTAATGATCCGGTTTTTTTCGCCTATCATGGACGCCGCCAATCCCTAAGAACGTCGCGAGAGCTTGGACAGTTCGAGCACAACAGAATCCGGCTCGACGACACTGGCATGTTTTACCAGATCGAATCTCCAGCGACCAAGCGCTTTATCGATCTCGCGCTGGTAATCCCGGCCTTTGTGAAGGAAAAAGCGCAAATCCGGATTGCGCTCCACCCATGGCAGGCCGAATTCCATCAAAAGATCGAGATCGGCAAGGGCTCGCGCTGAGATGGCATCACACTTATCAATGACGGATGGCGCTTCCTCGATGCGAATCGCATGCACGGAAGCCCGCGCACCCGTCTCAAGAATGGCCGTGCGCAAAAAGGCGGCCTTCTTGTTGTTGCTCTCCACGAGATGAACCCATCCGCCGTTCGTGTCCCCCAGCAGAATGCAGGTCACGATACCCGGAAAACCGCCGCCACTCCCCAGATCGACCCATGTTCGCGGACCTGAATTCAGCGCATAAATCTGTGCGCTATCGGCGATATGCCGGCTCCATGTTTCTGCCAAAGTCGAGGGCGCGACCAGATTGATGGTCTTTGCCCATTTCTGAAACAGAGCGACGAAGGTGTTCAGCCGGTCAATGGTTTCACGTGAAACATTCAGACCGTTCAATTCGCGCGGCAGACTCGTCATGCGTGAGCAACCTGATCCCTATCATCATTTGGCTGGCGTTTGAGATGAACCAACAGCAATGTCAATGCTGCCGGTGTCATTCCGTCCACACGCGCGGCTTGAGCGAGGTTGCTCGGTCGCGCTGCCGAAAGCTTCTGTTTGAGCTCTATGGATAGCCCCGGGAGTGCAGCAAAATCAAAATCCGGCGGGATCTTCCGATCTTCCTCACGGCGTGTCTCGACGATGTCGTTTTGCTGGCGGTTCATATAGACAGCATAAGCAGCCTCGATTTCTATAGCCTCCCGGACCCGGACGGGGAAGCCACCGAGCGCCTCCGGCCAGACCGACATCAGCCTGGCATAGTCGATATCCGGATAGGCCAGCAGATCATAACCGCTTCGGCGAACACCATCCTGATTGATCTTCAGGCCATAGTTCACCGCCTCGTTGGGAGACAATTTCAAAGCCTTCAGGCTTTCCCGCGCCAGATCCATGGACGCTGACCAGTCCAAAAACCGATCGCCACGCGCCTTTCCAACAATACCAAGTTCCAGACCGAGCGGTGTTAGCCGGGCATCCGCATTATCGGCACGCAAAGACAGGCGATATTCAGCGCGGGAGGTAAACATACGATAGGGCTCGGTCACACCGCGGGAGGTCAGATCATCCAGCATCACGCCCATATAGCTGTCCGTCCGGCTGAAGACGTGGCCATCGTTTCCGCCGGCGCGACGGGCCGCGTTCATGCCGGCGACCAAACCCTGCGCGGCCGCTTCCTCATAACCCGTCGTGCCATTGATCTGGCCGGCCAGAAACAGACCGGGCTGCGATTTGACCTCAAGTGTCGCGGAGAGCTCACGCGGATCGACATGATCATATTCGATCGCATATCCAGGCTGGAGGATCGTAACCTGCTCCAGTCCCGGGATTGTGTGAATAAAGGCCCGTTGTACATCGGCCGGCAATGACGTCGAAATGCCGTTCGGATAGACCGTATCGTCGTCGAGGCCTTCCGGCTCCAAAAAGATCTGATGACCATCCCGTTCGCCGAATTTGACGATCTTGTCTTCGATGGAGGGGCAATAGCGTGGGCCGACACCCTCGATTTGCCCGGAATACATCGCCGACTTTCCGATGTTTTCCTCAATGATCCGATGGGTTGCCGGCGTCGTGCGCGTCACGCCGCATTCGATTTGCGGGGTCGTGATGCGATCCGTCATGAAGGAGAACGGAACCGGTTCCTCATCCGCCCCTTGGCGACCAACGCCCTCCCAGTCGATGGTTCGACCATCCAAACGAGCTGGCGTACCGGTTTTCAGACGGCCCAGGCGCAAGCCGAGACGCTCGAATGTTGCCGAAAGCCCCAGGGACGGCTGCTCGCCAACACGGCCTGCCGGAATCTTTTCGTTACCGATATGAATGAGCCCGCGAAGAAATGTGCCCGTGGTGATGACGACAGCATCGCAGGCAAGACGACGTCCGTCCTTAAGCACCAAGCCCGCAATTTTTCCATTCGCAATCTCAAGATCGAAAGCGTCCCCTTCGATCACATCGAGATTGGCGATGGCCTCGATCTCCTGCTGCATCGCCTCGCGATAGAGCTTTCGATCGGCCTGGGTGCGTGGCCCTCGCACCGCGGGGCCTTTGCGGCGATTAAGAAGGCGAAATTGGATACCGGCGCGATCGGCCACGCGGCCCATTAAGCCATCCAGTGCATCGACTTCGCGAACAAGATGACCCTTGCCCAGCCCCCCGATAGCGGGGTTGCAAGACATCACGCCAATTGTCGCGGCCTTGTGGGTTACCAGCGCCGTATGGGCACCGAAGCGCGCCGAAGCGGCAGCAGCCTCGACGCCCGCATGCCCGCCACCGACAACAACAACATCATAACGCATTGAAACCATCACCTAACCACCTGTTTCACGTGAAACGCGCCGTGTGACTCGCACACGTTGTGTTGTTTCACGTGAATCATTTGCCGACGCAAAACTCCGAAAAGATAACGTCGAGAAGATTTTCGACATCGACTCTACCAGTCACCCGACCGAGCGCCTGCCCTGCAAGACGAAGGTATTCCGCCTGAATGTCCAGGCCCGCTGGGTCCGAGGCCAAAGCCGACTTGATATGATCAAGTGCCTCTCGCAGATTGGCAAAATGCCGCTCCCGCGTTGGGAGAGACAGGGCTTGTCCCGATTCCAGATCAGGCAGGAACGTCGCGATTGCATCCAGCAATTCCGACATTCCCTGTCCAGACCTCACGGATATCATAACATCCACTGGACCCTTCGGCAAAGCGGCATCACGCGTGTCTGACTTCGACAGAACACGAATGACAGGACCGGAATAATCATCGATAAGCTCGGTCCAGTTGATATCCGGCTCACTCGATAAAAGAAGCACGAGATGTGCCTTTTCGATCGATTGCTGCGTTCGCCTGATTCCCTCGCGCTCAACCACATCATCGGTGTCTCGCAGGCCAGCGGTGTCGTGCAGACGGACGGCGTATCCGGATAGGTCCAGATCGACATGCAGGACATCCCGGGTCGTGCCGGGAACATCCGTGACAATGGCGATATCCTTCTGCGCTAAGTAATTGAGAAGGCTCGATTTTCCAGCATTTGGCGGGCCGGCGATGACGACATTCAAACCGTCGCGTACGATCTGGCCCGCGCGCGCGCCGGATAGATGGTTAATGATGTCCTGCTGAAGCTGGCGCATATCCTGCCAGATCGTCGATGCGATCGAGCCGGGAATATCGTCTTCATCCGCAAAATCCAGTTCGGCCTCGATCATCGCACGCGCATGGGTCAAACGTTTCGCCCACGAATCGTAAAGCGTCGAGAGGTGGCCGGACGCATGTTCCGCGGCGAGGCGGCGCTGCATTTCCGTTTCCGCTGCAATCAGATCCGCCAAACCTTCGACAGCGACGAGGTCCATACGCCCGTTCTGGAACGCACGCCGGGAAAACTCACCTGCCTCGGCGGCACGCAAACCGTCCAGAGCTGCAAGCCGCGTCAAAACAGCTTTTACAGTTGCACGACCGCCGTGAATCTGAAGTTCGGCTGTATCTTCGCCCGTAAAGGACGCCGGGCCAGGAAAGAATAAGACCAGGCCCCCGTCAAGCCTGTCACCATTTCGGTCACGAATCGGTAGGAGCGCTGCGTGACGTGGAGACGGAATGCGGCCACAAACCGCCTCTAACGCCTCTCTGCAATGCGGACCGCTCAGCCGTATGATCGCAACACCCGAAGGCAGGCTTCCGCTAGACAGGGCAAAAATCGTATCCTGATTCACAGCGTCATTCGCTTTCAAAGTTACGCAAACGAATCGATCGGGTCGTTTCGGAATAGAATCAATCTGTGTGTTTCAAACGAAAATGGCCCCACCTTGCAGCGGGACCATGAAATTCCAGATGTTTTTGCAATCCGATCAGGTGTTCATCGAATCGAAGAAATCACCATTCGTCTTGGTCTGCTTCAGCTTGTCGATCAGGAACTCGATCGCATCGGTCGTGCCCATCGGCGCAAGGATACGGCGCAGGACGAAGATCTTCTGGAGATCCTGGCGCGGAACGAGCAGATCTTCCTTACGCGTACCGGACTTGAGAATGTCCATCGCCGGGAAGATGCGCTTGTCGGCGACCTTGCGATCCAGCACGATTTCCGAGTTGCCGGTGCCCTTGAATTCTTCGAAGATGACTTCGTCCATACGGCTGCCGGTATCGATGAGCGCCGTCGCGATGATCGTCAGCGAGCCGCCTTCCTCGATATTGCGCGCTGCACCGAAGAAACGCTTCGGCCGCTGCAGAGCGTTCGCATCGACACCGCCGGTCAGGACCTTGCCCGACGACGGGACGACCGTGTTGTAGGCGCGGCCGAGGCGGGTGATCGAATCGAGCAGGATGACGACGTCACGGCCGTGCTCAACGAGACGCTTGGCCTTTTCGATGACCATTTCGGCAACCTGGACGTGGCGCGTCGCCGGTTCGTCGAAGGTCGAGGAAACGACCTCGCCCTTTACCGAGCGCTGCATGTCCGTCACTTCCTCGGGACGTTCGTCGATGAGGAGGACGATCAGGTAACATTCCGGATGATTTGCGGTGATCGAATGGGCGATGTTCTGCAAGAGAACCGTCTTACCCGTGCGCGGCGGAGCGACGATCAGACCGCGCTGGCCCTTGCCGAGCGGGGCGACGAGATCGATGACGCGCGGCGACAGATCCTTCGAGGTCGGGATCTCCAGCTCCATCTTAAAGCGCTCGTTCGGATAGAGCGGCGTCAGGTTGTCGAAATGGACCTTGTGGCGGATCTTTTCCGGGTCGTCGAAATTGATCGTGTTGACCTTGAGAAGCGCGAAATAGCGTTCGCCTTCCTTGGGACCGCGGATCGGACCCTCGACCGTATCGCCCGTCTTCAGCGAGAAGCGGCGGATCTGCGAGGGGGAGATGTAGATATCGTCGGGACCCGGCAGGTAGTTCGCATTGGCCGAACGCAGGAAGCCGAAACCGTCCTGCAACACTTCCACCACGCCCTCGCCGATAATTTCGACATCCTGCGAGGCCAGCATCTTGAGGATGGCAAACATCAATTCCTGTTTGCGCATCGTGCTCGCGTTTTCGACCTCGAGTGATTCGGCAAAGGCCAGGAGGTCGGTCGGAGTCTTGTTCTTGAGGTCTTGTAGCTTCATTTCGGCCATGAATGGTCCATGCTGCGGGGTATCGGGATGGGAAAAGGCGTGCGGGTCAAGGACGAACTGCTGGGGAAACGATGCAGTTCACTGAACGAATACACATGCCATGAAAGATGAGATGGGCGGAAAATAGCGGTTCCGGTGCGCCGTCGCAAGGGGCCTCGTGCATTTCGTCCGTTTTGTCGCGGCGCGGTCCGCGCATTTTCGGACGAAACAGGTTCGCTTTGGTCTGGGATAACAACCTCAGAACGGTTTGACGACGGCCATGATGACGATGAGCACCATCAGCAGCGCCGGCGCCTCGTTCCAGATGCGCCATTGGCGGCCGGTTTTTTCATTGCGGTCTTCGGCAAAGGCTTTCACGGCGCGGCCGAAATAGTGGTGGACGCCGGTGAGCAGCACGACGAAGGCAAGCTTGGCATGCAGCCAGCCGCCCTGGAACCCATAGACGGACCAGGCAAGATAGAGGCCGAGCAGCCAGGCAAGCCCCATGGCAGGCTGCATGATGGTGCGGTAGAGCCGCCCCTCCATGACCTTGAAGGTTTCCGACTGGGCGGAGCCTTTGGGCGCGTCGGTGTGATAGACGAAAAGCCGCGGCAGGTAGAGCAGGCCCGCCATCCAGGAGATCACGGCCATGATATGCAGGGCCTTGATCCACAGATAGAGATTGTCGGGCGGGTAGAGGATCAGGAGAAACGCAAGCAGGGCAAAGATGGTCAGTGCCGCTGCGGCTCGCAATCGCGCCCGGCGCCCGGCATTCTCGCCCGTCTGTTTCTCGCTCACCGATTGTCTCCACGCACCCGCGCCACCAGACGCGTGACATGATCCGGGTCGGCCTGCGGCGTGATGCCGTGGCCGAGATTGAAGATCAGCGGACCATTTCCAAGCGCCTGAAGGATGGCATCGACGCCTTCATCCAGCGCAGTGCCGCCGGCAACGACCCGCATCGGATCGAGATTGCCTTGCACGGGGCCATCCTTCTGCAATTCGGCGGCAAAGGCGAGCGGCACGGACCAGTCGAGACCGATTGCATCGGCGTGCGTCGCCTGGCGATAGGTCTTCAGGAAGAGGCCGGCCCCCTTGGCGAAGGCGATGATCTTGGCCTGCGGCCGGCGAGCCTTCACCGAATCCACGATCTTCCGGACGGGCTTGATGGCGAATTCCGAAAATTCCTTCTCACCGAGAACGCCCGCCCAGGAATCGAAAATCTGCACGGCATCGGCACCGGCATCGATCTGCGCGACGAGATAATCGGCTGAAAGATCTGCCAGCGTATCGAGGAGATGGGCGAAGGCCTTCGGCTCCCTGTAGGCGAAAAGGCGGGCGGGCGCCTGGTCGGGCGTGCCGTGACCGGCGATCATATAGGTCGCAACCGTCCAAGGCGCGCCACAGAAGCCCAGCAGCGTCGTTTCCTCGGGGAGGGCGCCGCGGATACGGCCGACGGCCTCCATGACCGGCTGGAGGTGTTTTAAAACGTCCTTGCCATCCAGCTTGAGGATCCCGCATGCGTCGATTGGGTCTAGGCGCGGTCCATGACCCTCTTCGAAGCGCACATTCCGCTTCAGCGCATCGGGGATGACGAGAATGTCGGAAAACAGGATTGCCGCATCGAAGCCGTAACGGCGGATCGGTTGCAGCGTCACTTCCGTCGCCAGTTCCGGCGAATAACAGAGATCGAGGAAACTTCCGGCTTCCGCCCGCGTTGCCCTGTATTCCGGCAGGTAGCGTCCTGCCTGGCGCATCAGCCACAGGGGAGGGGGGGAGATCGTCTTCCCGTTCAGGACATCGACAATCTTCCGGCTTTTCGCGCTCACTGTGGGCTTCTCCCAAGAAAGAAATAATCTCTTAGAGAAGGTTTCTATTTCTTAGAGTCGGTGACTATCAAGGATTAAATCCTGTCCACACGAGTCCTGCTTTGTTCCAGGGGTTGGGGAAAACGACGAAGAAACTCCCCGCTTTCAGGCGAAAATCGAGGAAAAGCGGATTCACCGAATGGAATCAAAATGATCCGATCAGGCGCGAAAATAGCAGCTTGTGGATAATCTGTGGAGAAGCGCGACACTTTGCCGTGTCATGAGTCTTATCCACATGCCGGAAAAATCCCTTTCCCGCGAACCGCCAATTGTGGACAACTTGCCACTTATCCTCTTGCGTCCGAACCCCTCCCGCTTTTAGCTCAGGGCTGTCCCAGTCCATCAACAGGGCGCGGAGGATATTGTGGAAAGCACCAAAAACTACTTCCATCTGCACCTGATATCGGACTCGACGGGCGAGACACTGATCGCGGCGGGCCGGGCTGCGGCCGCGCAATTCCAGTCCTCGCAGGCGCTGGAGCATGTCTATCCGCTGGTGCGCAACCGCAAGCAGCTGATGCCGGTGCTCGATGCGATCGACGGCGCGCCGGGCATCGTGCTCTATACCATCGTCGACCGCGAACTTTCCGACATCATCGACCAGCGCTGCCGGGAGATGGGCGTGCCCTGCGTGTCCGTGCTCGAACCGATCATCGATCTCTTCCAGTCCTATCTCGGTGCTCCCTCGCGCCGTCGGGTCGGCGCCCAGCATGTGATGAATGCGGAATATTTCGCGCGCATCGAAGCGCTGAATTTCACGATGGATCATGACGACGGCCAGTTGCCGGCCGAACTCGACGAGGCCGATGTCATATTGATCGGCATCAGCCGCACGTCGAAGACACCGACGAGCATCTATCTCGCCAACCGCGGTATCAAGACGGCCAATGTGCCCATTGTGCTCGGTGTGCCCCTGCCCGAGCGCTTGTCGACGGCGACGAAGCCGCTGATCGTCGGCCTCATCGCCACGACGGATCGCATAGCCCAGGTTCGGCAGAACCGGATCCTCGGCCAGACCCAGGAATTTCGCGGCGACGATTATATCGACCGGGCGCAGATTTCCGAGGAGTTGAAATATGCCCGCGCGCTGTGTGCCCGCAACAATTGGCCGATCATCGACGTCACGCGCCGCTCCATCGAGGAAACCGCCGCCGCCATCGTTGCTCTTCGTCCGAAGAGCCGATAACGCGGAAGGATGAATCGGGAGAAATCGATGACGCTGATCCTTGCCTCGCAAAGCCCGTTCCGGCGCATGCTGATGGAAAATGCCGGCCTTGCCTTTACGGCGGAAGCGGCCCGCATCGACGAGCGCGCGGTGGAAACCGCTATTGCGGCACAAAATCCGTCGCCGCAAGACGTCGCCGAGACGCTGGCAATCGAGAAGGCGCGCGACGTGGCGGGCCGCCATCCGGGTGCCCTGGTGATCGGTTCGGACCAGACCCTGTCACTCGAAGGCCGCGTTTTCCACAAGCCGGCCGATATGGCCGAGGCGAAATCGCATCTCGCCTCCATGTCGGGCCGCAGTCATTCCCTGAACTGCGGCATTGCATTGGTGCGCGACGGCGAGACACTGTGGAGCCACGTCTCCATCGCCCATCTGACGATGCGGCCGCTGTCGGATGCCTTCATCGATCGTCATCTGGCCCGCGTCGGCGACCGGGTTCTGGCAAGCGTCGGCGCCTATCAGCTGGAGGGTGAGGGGGTGCAGCTGTTCGAGCGGATCGACGGCGATTATTTTACCATTCTCGGCCTGCCGCTGCTTCCGCTGCTGGCTAAGCTTCGCGATCTCGGTGCCATCGATGCATGATTCACGTGAAACATTGTTAAGAAATGCCTTCGTCACGGGCTGTCCCGTCAAACATTCCCGCTCGCCGCTGATCCATGGTCACTGGCTGAATGTGCTGGGTCTTCAGGGATCCTATACGCGGCAGGAGGTCACCCCGGAAGATTTCGCCGGCTTCCTATCGCGGCTGAAGAGCGGTGAATCCGGCTTCATCGGCGGCAATGTCACCATCCCGCACAAGGAGACGGCGTTCAAACTTGCCGACCGGCCGGATGCGCTGAGTGAAGAACTCGGCGCTGCCAACACGCTCTGGCTGGAGGACGGCGCGCTTCATGCGACCAATACGGATGGCTACGGCTTCCTCGCCAATCTCGATGCGACGGCGCCGGGCTGGGGCGAGACCGATCGGGCCGTGATCCTCGGAGCAGGCGGGGCCAGCCGGGCGATCATCCAGGCGGTGCGCGACCGGGGCGTCGGCGAGATCCATGTGGTGAACCGCACCGCATCGCGGGCGCAGGAGCTTGCCGACCGTTTTGGTATAAAGGTGCATGCCCATGCCATGAGCGCCCTGCCGGAGGTGATGAAAGGGGCCGGCCTGTTCGTCAACACGACCTCGCTCGGCATGGATGGCGAGGAAGCGCCGGAATTCGATTTCTCCCCGCTGGCAAGCGGCGCCGTCATCACCGACATCGTCTATGTGCCGCTCATCACGCCGATCCTGCGCCAGGCGGTCGATCAGGGTTTTGCCGTGGTCGATGGTCTCGGCATGCTGCTCCACCAGGCGGCACCCGGTTTCGAAAAATGGTTCGGCGTGCGCCCCACTGTCGATGACGCGCTGCGCCAGCTGATCCTTGCGGATATGGAGAAACACTGATGATCGTGCTCGGTCTCACCGGATCGATCGGAACGGGCAAATCGACGACCGCGGGAATGTTCCGCGATCTCGGCGTGCCGGTGCATGACGCCGATGCGACGGTGCACGATCTCTATCGGAGCGAGGCCGTGGCGCCGGTCGCTGCTCTTTTTCCCGAAGCGCTCAGGGATGGCGTGATCGACCGGAAGGTTCTTTCGGCGACGCTCGCGCAGGCGCCGGAGCGATTTCGGGAGCTGGAAGCCATCATCCATCCGCTGGTGCGGGCGCGCGAAACGGCTTTTTTGGAAACGCAACGGCAGAATGGTTCGGCCCTTGTCGTGCTCGACATCCCGCTGCTCTATGAAACCGGCGGCGAAAAGCGGGTCGACAAGGTCGTGGTCGTGACCTGTGATGCGCAAACGCAGCGGCGCCGTGTGCTCTCCCGGCCCGATATGACCGAGGAGAAATTCGCACTCATCCTGTCCCGCCAGATGCCCGATGCCGAAAAGCGCAAGCGCGCCGATTTCATCGTCCATACGGACACGGGGCTTGAAGCGGCGCGCAAACAGGTGGAAGAGGTGATCGAAACCTTGAGAGAAGAGCGGGACTGATGCGCGAGATCATTTTCGATACGGAAACCACCGGCCTCGACAACAAGCTCGACCGCGTCATCGAAATCGGCGGCGTCGAGCTGGAAAACCATTTCCCGACCGGCCGCACCCTGCATCTCTATATCAATCCGGGTGACCGCAAGGTCCATCCCGACGCGCTTGCCGTACACGGGATCACCGACGAATCGCTGAAGGACAAGCCGTCCTTTGCCGAGGTGGTCGAAAAGATCCTCGACTTTTTCGGCGAGGGGCGCTGGGTGGCGCACAATGCCAGCTTCGACATGGGCTTCATCAATGCCGAACTCGACCGGCTCGGCCGCCCGCCGATCCTGCAGGAAAAGGTGACGGATACGCTGGCGCTCGCCCGCCGCAAACATCCGATGGGGCCGAACTCGCTGGATGCGCTCTGCCGGCGCTACGGCATCGACAATTCGCACCGCAAATATCACGGCGCGCTCCTCGACTCCGAACTGCTTGCCGAAGTCTATATCGAGATGATCGGCGGCCGGCAGGCGGCACTCGGTCTCGGTGCAGCCGAAAACGGCCGCAAGACGCTGGTCGACAACGAGGATGAGGTGATCCAGCCGCTCGGCATGCGCCCACGCCCCTTGGCGTCCCGGGTTACGGAAGCCGAGCAGGCCGCGCATAATGCAATGGTGGACAAGATGGGTGCCAAGGCGATCTGGGCGAAATACGGCGCCTGAATCCGGCTCACTGTCTTCGACGAAAAGAAAAACGCCCGGTCATCAAATGGCCGGGCGTCCTTGTCTGGGAATGGAAGGTCGAGCTTAGTTGGCCTGAACCTTGGCCTTGACCTGCTCTTCAGCCATGCGCTGCTGGAACATCTGGGCGAAATCGATCGGGTCGATCATCAGCGGCGGGAAGCCGCCGTTGCGGGTCGCGTCGGAAATGATCTGGCGGGCGAAGGGGAAGAGCAGGCGCGGGCACTCGATGAAGAGAACCGGCAGCATGTGCTCCTGCGGGAAGCCCGTGACGCGGAAGACGCCGCCATAGGCGAGCTCTGCATTGAACAGCATCTTGTCGCCGTCCTTAGCTTCGGCGTTCAGCGAGAGGATGACGTCGAAGTCGGTCTCGGAGAGCGGGTTGGCGTTGACATTGACGCTGATATTGATGGCCGGAGCCTTGTCGCGGGCCTGCAGCGACCGCGGAGCACCCGGGTTTTCGAAGGAGAAGTCCTTCACATACTGCGCCAGGATGTTGAGCGACGGGCTTGCGCCGTTGGTCTCGGTTGCTGCTTCGGTCATGGAAAGTATCCTTGGAGACTCTGGAAAGTCAGGCCATCTAGCATTTCAGCCCGGGCCTTACAACCCGGCGCTTAGGGCCGGTCGCCGCGATGAAAATCGTTTTCGTCGAGATCGATCGTGCGCTGAGGCCCGGTCTGCGGCTGCTCGCGGCCGGGGCGCATGCCGCCGACATTGACGACAACGACGTTGCGCATCAGCCGGTTCCAGAGAAAGGTCCTGACCGGCGGCAGAAACAGCGCAAGGCCGACGATATCGCTGATGAAGCCGGGGATCAGAAGCAGGATGCCGGCAATCAGGATCATGGCCGCGTCGAGCAGTTCCTTGCCGGGCGCATGGCCGTCCTGGCCGGAGCGCCTCAGCCGCGTCAGCACGCCAAAACCCTGGATACGCATCAGCACGATGCCGGCGACGGCCGAGAGCACGACGAGCGACAGCGTCGGCAGGAGGCCGATGCGCCGTCCGACGAGAATGAAACAGGCAATCTCCGCCAAGGGCAGGAGAAGAAAAAAGAGGGGAAGAAGGATTCTCAACATGCCGTTCCAATCTCGCACAGATTTGCGTCGTCCGATACTGCCGGCGCGCCATCCGCGCGTCTTCGCCGCATTCACGTCATCGCCATTTGAATGATCGGGTTTTGCGGACTATATGGAAAAGGAACAAAAAACAGAAACCGCAGCGGATCGATAATGGGCTCATTCGACTTTGTAACGATTTTCTTCCTCGTGGCTGCGGTGGTCATCTTCCTGCAATTGCGCAGCGTGCTTGGCCGCCGCACCGGCAGCGAGCGTCCGCCCTTCGATCCCTATTCGAAGCGCGAGACCGCCGCCGAGGGTGATTCGGCCGATCGCGGCAAGGTGGTGACGCTGCCCAAGCGCGACGCCGACGAGGAGGAAAATCCCTATGCCGCCATCGATGCCTTCGCTCCGGCCGGCACGCCGCTGAACGAGCAGCTGCGCGCGCTGGTGAAGACCGATCCCTCCTTCAATCCGAAGGAATTCGTCAACGGCGCGCGCATGGCCTATGAGATGATCGTCGTCGCCTTTGCCGATGGCGACCGCAAGACGCTGAAGAACCTTCTGTCGCGCGAAGTCTATGAAGGCTTCGATGCCGCGATCGCCGAGCGCGAGAGCAAGGGCGAGGTCGTTCGCTCCAGTTTCGTCGGCATCGAGAAGGCCGATCTGGTCGGCGCCGAGGTCAAGGACAGCGAGGCCAATGTGACCTTGCGCATCGTCAGCCAGCTGATTTCCGCCACCTATGACAAGGCCGGTACGCTGATCGACGGCGATGCGGAGACGGTGGCCGAGGTCAACGACCTCTGGACCTTCGCCCGCGATATCCGCTCGCGCGATCCGAACTGGAAGCTGATCGCCACCGAATCGGAAGGCTGAGCGAGGCACGCACATGGACTATCGCCTGGTTCCGGCCCGGTTTTCGGCGCTTCCCGGCTGGGACGAGGACGATCCGTCGCCGCTGATGGCGGGAATGGCCCGCTGTCGCGATCATATCCGCAATGTCAAAGCCTATAAGACGGGCTCGCTCGGCATCACCGCCGGCGAGCTTTTGACATTGCTGGATGCGGCAGGCGCTGAAAAGCCCGAGGAGGCGGCGGCCGTGCGCGCCTTCTTCGAGGCGCAATGCGTGCCGTTCCGGATCGAGAAGGCCGATGGTTCCGCCGGCTTCGTCACCGCTTTTTATGAGCCGGAAGTAGCGGTAAAGGCCGAACCGGATGCCGATTATCGCTATCCCTTCTATCGTCGGCCAGACGACCTCGTCGATGTCGATGACGCCAACCGGCCGGATGGCTACCCGCAGGGCTACGCCTTCGGCCTGCTGAAGGACGGCGTGATCGTCGAACATCCCGATCGCGGTGAGATCGAGCGCGGCTATCTCGATGGCCGTGGTCTCGAAATCGCCTATGCCCGCTCGAAGGTCGATGTCTTCTTCGCCCATGTGCAGGGTGCGGCGCGCCTCGTCTACCCCGATGGATCGGTGACGCGCATCACCTACGCCGCCAAGACCGGCCACCCCTTCTCGGCGATCGGCAAGCTCCTGATCGATCGCGGCGAGATCGACGCCGCCACCGTCTCCATGGCCTCGATCCGCGACTGGCTGGCGCGGCATGAAGACCAGGTGGACGACGTGCTCTGGCACAACCGCTCCTTCATCTTCTTCAAGGAGGCGGCGGTCGAAGGCCTGGCGCTGGGGCCTATTGCCGCTGCCAAGGTGCCGCTGATCGCCGGCCGCTCGCTGGCCGTCGATCGCATGCTCCCCACCTTCGGCCTGCCCGTCTTCATTTCGAGCGACAGCCTGACCCATATGGATGGCGGAAAACCCTTCCGCCGCCTGATGCTCGCCCTCGATACGGGAACCGCGATCGTCGGTCCTGCGCGCGGCGACATCTTCACGGGTTCGGGCGATGCGGCGGGCACGCTTGCC
>CBFGOD010000007.1:0-24389 GCA_965650295.1 uncultured Shinella sp.
AATGGCTGTCATCCAGGCGGCGATCGGCGATTGGCATTAGGCAATTTTGCGTCGGGGCCGATGCACAAGGAAGATTTTTCCTCAAAAGTCGAATGGGATTTTTTGAATCTGCCTTGAAAGGAATTCGCTTGCACCGCATCTATTTCCGGTCCAAGCACCCTCCCATGCCCGACGTTCCGCCGGGCGCCATCCGTTCAGAAGAAGACGCCCATGGCCCGTGATACCACCGACCAGACGCCGATCCGCACCGTCGCGGACATGGCGGAATACCTCGCCGAGGGCAACAAGCCGAAGGAAAGGTTCCGCATCGGCACCGAGCACGAAAAATTCGTCTTCTTTACGGCCGATAACAGTCCCGTCCCCTATTTCGGCGATGCCAGCATTTCCGCACTCCTGAACGGCATGCAGGCCAAGACCGGCTGGGAGCCGATCATCGACGCCGGCAACATCATCGGTCTTGCCGAACCCTCGGGCATGGGCGCGATCTCGCTGGAGCCCGGCGGCCAGTTCGAGCTTTCCGGCGCGCCGCTCGAAACGCTGCACCAGACCTGCAAGGAATCCAACCAGCATCTCGCGACGCTCCGCGAAATCGCCGAGCCGCTCGGCATCCGTTTCCTCGGCATGGGCGGCAGCCCGAAATGGACGTTCCCCGAAACGCCCCGCATGCCGAAAAGCCGCTACGACATCATGACCCGCTACATGCCGAAGGTCGGCAGCCAGGGTCTCGACATGATGTACCGCACCTGCACGATCCAGGTTAACCTCGACTTCTCCTCGGAAGTCGATATGCGCCGCAAGATGCAGGTATCGCTGAAGCTGCAGTCCATGGCGACCGCGCTCTTCGCCTCCTCGCCCTTCACCGATGGCAAGCCGAACGGCCTGCTCTCCTGGCGTGGCGACATCTGGCGCGACACCGACAACAACCGCGCCGGCCTCATTCCCTTCGCCTTCAAGCCGGATTTCGGCTTCGAGAACTATGTCGAATGGGCGCTCGACGTTCCCATGTATTTCGTCGTGCGCGACGGCAAGTATCACGACTGCACCCATGTCACCTTCCGCCAGTTCATGAACGGCGCGCTGAAGGGCGAGATCGCCGATTACGAGCCGAATATCGGTGACTGGACGAACCACCTCTCGACGCTTTTCCCGGATGTGCGCCTCAAGCGCTTCCTGGAAATGCGCGGCGCCGATGGTGGCCCGTGGCGCCGCATCTGTGCGCTGCCGGCCTTCTGGGTCGGCCTGCTCTATGACGACGGCGCCCTCGATGCCGCCGAAAGCCTGACGCGCGACTGGACCGTCGAGGAAGTCTCCGCCCTGCGCGATGCGGTCCCCGCACAGGGCCTGAAGGCCGACTTCCGCGGCAAGCCGCTGCTCGACGTCGCTCGCGAAGTGATCTCGATCTCGCGCCAGGGCCTCGCCGCCCGAGGCCGCCTCAATGGCGACGGCGTGGACGAGACGATCTTTCTTGCCCCGCTGGATGAAGTGCTGGCCAAGAAGGCGACACTCGCCGAGGACATGCTGGCGCTCTACAATGGCCGCTGGAACGGTTCCGTCGAGCCGGTCTTTACGGACTACCAGTACTGAGCACGCTGTCAAAAAGCGGTTTGCGTGGATAGAATTCCCGTTATAGTGCAGGCACATGCATGTGCCTGCGGAGCATTTCCAGCCGAAGCGTTACCGCTTCGGCGTCGGACAATGCGATAACAAAAAATCAGAGCATTTCCGCAGCCCGCGGAAATGCTCAGGGGAAGGGTTCGCCAATGCTTTCGCTTTACGACATGATGATGCAGGCGCAGAACGGCAATGCCGTGGAGACCATGGCGCGCCAGTTCGGCCTTGCACAGGAACAGGCCGCCAAGGCCGTCGCCGCGCTGATGCCGGCCTTTTCCGAAGGGTTCAAGCGCAACGCCGCCAATCCCTACGACATGGCCGCCTTCATGACGGCGCTGACGACAGGCGAACACGCCAAATATTTCGAGGACGTGTCCAAGGCCTTCACGCCGCAGGGCCTTGCGGATGGCAATGGCATTCTCGGCCATCTCTTCGGCAACAAGGATGTGTCGCGCGCCATCGCCGACCAGGCGGCGCAGATGACCGGCATCGGCCAGGAAATCTACAAGCAAATGCTGCCGGTCATGGCGAGCACGCTGATGGGCGGCATCTTCAAGCAGTCTTTTGCGCCGTTCTTCCCCGGCGCGGGCGCTGCGCAGGCCAATCCCTTCGCCGACATGATGCAGCAATGGGCGCAGGCAACGGGTTTTGCCAAGAAGCCCGAGCCGGTGAACCCCTTTACAGACAATCCGTTCACGCAGGCCGCGCAGGAATTCTTCGGCAAGAAGAAGGACGCGGCGCCCGCCAATCCCTTTACCGACAATCCCTTCGCCAAAGCGTTTCAGGACATGATGGCGGGCATGGCCGGCCAGCCGGCGGCGAGCGAAAAGCCTGCCGCGCCCGAAGCGACCACGGCGGATTCGTTGAAGACCCTCGTCAACACCATGTTCGACACAGGTCTCGACATGCAGAAGGACTACCAGCGCAACATCGAATCGATCTTCGAGACGATGCGCAACGGCATGGACACGACCGGCCAGAAGGGCTGAGGCTTACGCCGCAGCCCGCGTGCGCCCCGCCTCGGCCGGCACGTTGAAGCGTTCAACGATAGCGGCGAGCGAGCGGGTGTCGCCCGCAAGGCCGGACATGCCGGCCGCCGTTTGCGAGACCGCCTGACGGTTCTGCGCCGTCACCTGCTCCATCGCATTCATCGAACGGCTGATATCACCCAGGCTGGAGGATTGCTGGTTGGCGGCAGCGGCAATCGAATGGATATGGTCGTTGATGCGCGTCACCTGCTCGGCAATGCCCGACAGCGCCGCGCCCGTCTGCTGCACGAGATCGACGCCCTTGGCCACCTCGACGCCCGACTTGGTGATCAGCGCCTTGATGTCCTTGGCGGCATTGGCCGAACGCTGGGCCAGTTCGCGCACTTCCTGCGCAACGACCGCAAAGCCCTTGCCGGCTTCCCCTGCGCGAGCCGCTTCCACGCCGGCATTCAGCGCGAGGAGGTTCGTCTGGAAGGCGATCTCGTCGATGACGTTGATGATGCTGGAGATTTCGCGCGACGCGCCTTCGATGCGCTCCATCGCGGAAACGGCATCCGAGACGACGCGGCCGGACAGGTCCGTGCTGCTCTTGGCCTCCGTCGCCATGCGCGAGGCCTGATCGGCGCGCTCGGTGGAGCTGCGGATCGCCTGCATCATCTGGCTGACGGCTTCGGTCGTGCGCTCCAGTGCCTCGACCTGGCTTTCCGTGCGCGCGGCAATGTCGCGGGTGGCGGTATCGACATGGGCGACCTTGCCGTCGATCGAGCGGGCATTGGAGGAGACAGCGGCGATGGTTTCGGCAAGGCGACGCACCGAGGTGTTGAAATCGACGCGCAATTCATCGAGCCCTTCGGCGAATTCGTTCTGGATGACGGTGGAAAGATCGCCGGCCGAGAGACGCTCCAGTGCGCTCCCCAGCGTTTCGACGGCCTCCTGCACCTGGCGCTGCTGCGCGGCCTTGGCCGCTTCCTGCGCCTGCTGTTCGCGCGCGGTATGATCGCGGTTTTCGGCCGTCGCGCGTTCCAGCGCCTCCTTTTCCAGCACGGCGGCACGGAAGACGGCGACGGAGCGCACCATGTCGCCGATCTCGTCGGCACGGTTTTCCTTCGGCAGGGCAATGTCGGTTTTGCCGGCGGCAAGCTCGGTCATGGCTTTGACGAGTTGGTGGATCGGTCGCGTCAGGGCACGGGAGAACAGGATGGCCGCCAGAATGGCAAGGCCGATGATCGCAGCCGTGAGACCCAGCACGATAAACGTGCCGCGCATCAGGCCGGCCGTGGCTTCGGCCTTCGACATCTTGGCGATAACCGACCATTCGGTGCCGCCGAAGGACAGCGGTGAGGCTGCCGCGTAGAAATCCTCGCCGGAGGCATCCTTGATGACACCATAGGTTTCGCTGCCGACCGGCAGGCCGGCAATATCGAGGCGGATCTGCAAGGCGTCGGCTTCCGGCGTGCGGGCGGAATCGGTCAGCACCGTGCCGTCGCCGCGCACCAGCACCGTTTCGCCGGTCTCGCCAAGGCCCTTGCTGTTGCCGAAGATGGCGTCGATCTTGGCGTTCGGCACGCGGATCACCATAATGCCGAGCGTGCGGCCGTTCATCGTGATGGGCGCGGCGGCGAAGGCCGTCGGCGCACCGCCTAGAGCGGCATAGGCGGAGAAATCGGAGAAGACGATCTTGCCCGGCTCCTTCAGCGCCATGGCATCGTTGAAAGCCGCCGTCAGGCCGCTGTCCTTATAGGGACCGGTCAGCACATTGGTTCCGAAATCCTCGGCCTTCGATACGGAATAAAGCACGTTACCCTTCGGATCGATCATGTAGAGATCGGCATAGCCCTGGGATTCCAGATGTTTGCGGAAGGTGACGTGATATTGCTTGTGCGAACGGTCGAAATTGTCCTTCTTCGCGGTATCGAGCAGCGCGCGCTCGCCCGGCGGGTTCGGATTGTTCTTGATGTAGCGGTCATGCAATTCGCCGGCCGGATCCTTGCCGAGAGCGCCCCAGGCGCCGGCAAAGCCGTAGAAGGCCTGCGTCGTCGGCATCGCCGAGGCAAGGCTGATCAGATCGAGCTTCATGCCGTCGAGATAGGCGCGCGCCTCGTTGCGCCGGCCATCGGCCGTCGCCTCCAGCTTCTGCATCACCTGCTCGGTCACCGTCTCGGCCGATACGATCAGCGACACGGCACTGGCAGCCCCGATGGAAAGCAGCGTGAGCACGGCAGCGGCAATGGGCAGTTTACGGGAAATCCGCATGGCGATCCGTCCAGCAACGAAGGTGTTGGTCCGGCTCATCCGGAAGGCAGACGGCGTCATGCCCGCGAAAAGGTTTCGCGGCTGCCAAGCGAACGGTAGCTCAGGGTGGTTTACCCAAGGTAAAGCGGATCCGGCAGGAAATCTTAGAAAAAGCCCGACGCGGACCTTGGGAGTCTCACGTCGGGCAAGCGGCAGGGTTATTGGCTCTCACCCTGCGGGGAAGGCAAACAATTCCAGCAAAATACGAAGCGGAATTGCGTCAATGATATGGTGCCGGCCCGGGAGGCAGGCCGGCACCATCGAAAATCAATCCAAACGGCCGCTGCGCAGGTGACGACGGGCGCGTTCACGCGAGACGATCGTCAGATGCAGGCCGGCATCCGTGAAGAAGGATGCGGCGCGGACGTCCTGAACGTCGTTGCGGCACAGCCCCATGTCATAGAGCTGGTGGTCGTCGAGTTCGTTCAGGCGGTTGACCACGCGGCGGTTCTGCCACGCGCGGACAAATTTGGCGGCGGCATTGCTGACGCGGGCAAAGAGGTTCGGGGCCGGACGGCGCGTTGCGAGGATATCGATTTCCATCTTGCGGTCGATCATGCGCATGGCATTTCTCCTTTCCGGCTCGGCGATCCATCGTCTTTCGATGGGGTTTCGCACGACGCCCGTGATCGTTCGCCGCTCACAGGGTTTGAGCAACGGTTCAAAAGTCAGGTTTGAAGAAGAGCCGCCCACGGAGGTCGAAGCAGAACGGCAGATCCCGTCGAGCGATGGATCATCTTGGGTCCAATCGTTCAACAATTGCTTTTTCGCAGAATCTCATTGATCAGTCCAACGAATGTTTCTAATAGTATCAATCAAACAATCTTATGGGTGACTTTATGTCCGCTCCGCTAGACATCGACCAGCTGCAGACCTTCGTCGCGATTGCCGATACCGGAAGCTTCACGCGCGCGGCCGAGCGGGTGTTCAAGACCCAGTCTGCCGTTTCCATGCAGATGCGCCGGCTGGAAGAGCGCATCGGCAAGCAGCTCTTCATGAAGGACGGTCGCGGCAACCGGCTGACGGCCGAGGGCGAGCGCCTGCTCAACTATGCCCGCCGCATGCTGCGCCTCAACAACGAGGCCATCGCCGCCTTCGACGACAACCGCCTGGAAGGCATGCTGCGCATCGGCACGCCGGATGACTATGCCGACCGCTACATGCCCGAGATCATCATGCGGTTTGCCAAGACCCATCCGAATGTCGAGCTCTACATCGTCTGCGAGCCCTCGATGGATCTCGCGGAGAAGATGGCGAAGGGTGAGCTCGACATCGCGCTCGTGACGCACAATCCGCGCCAGCGCCAGTCGGATGTGGTGCGCACCGAGCCGCTGTGCTGGGTCATGTCGGCCAACCATCCGTTGCCGGAAAACGCGCCGGTGCCGCTTGCCGTGGGACGGCGGGATTGCCAGTGGCGGCAAATCGCCTGTGCGGCGCTCGATTCGGTCGGGCGCGACTATCAGGTCCTGTTCACCAGCTGGTCCTCCACCGTCGTCGCCGCCGCCGTCATGGCCGGCATGGCCGTCTCGGTGCTGCCGGAATCCGCACTGCGCCCGGGCATGAAGGTGCTGACGCAGGCCGACGGCTTCCCGCCGCTCGCACCCGTGCAGATCGGCATCATGCGGAGGCCCGGCCTCTCACCCTCGCTTTCGAACGCCATCACCAGCCACATCACTGCTTGCCTCGACAACATCACGCCGCTGACGGCGGCCGATGACCTGCCGGAAGCCGATGTGAAGGTCTTTCCGCGCGTGGCGCGCCTGCGGACCGGGAATATCCTGCCGGGATGGTGACGCAGCTGCCGCTCGACGGCGTTCCCCTCGTCAAGACCGGGCCATCCGGCGTGACGATCCGCCCTGTGCGCGACGCCGACGTGGAGACGTTGCGCCAGATCGAGCGCTCGGCCGCGCAGGCCTTCCGGCTGATCGAGGCCTTTTCCTGGCTGTCGGTCGGCGAGGTGCAGAGTGCCGAGGTACATCACGCGCTCCTTGCTGCCGGAACGAACTGGGTGGCCGTCGATGACGGCGATCATCCGCTCGGCTTCCTCAGCGCGGAGATCTCAGGTCCAGACCTGCACATTTGCGAAATCTCCGTCGACCACCTGCATCAGGGTTTCGGCATCGGCCGTAAGCTGATTGCGCATGCCGTCGATATCGCAACGGCGCGCGGTCTCGAAGCCGTCACGCTCACCACCTTCCGCACCATTCCCTGGAATTGCCCGTTCTATGAACGGCTCGGGTTTCGCGTGCTGGACGAGGATGCACTTTCGCCGCGCCTACAGGCATTGCTCGACCTCGAGGACACCCACGGGCTGCGGCGTGACACGCGCTGCGCCATGCGGCTCGACATCACCGCGCCATAGAAAACCCCGGCATGCTGCCATGCCGGGGGCCTCCATTTCCATTCTGTGAGGAACAGATCAGTCGTAGGTGGCCTGCTTGCCGTCGAAATAGATCGTGTTGGCTTCGCAGATATTGATCGTCGTCTCGTCGCCCTTGATGCTGGAGCCGTCCTCGCCCTCCCAGGTGACATAGAATTCGATGTCGCACGGGCCGTCGTAGTTGAACTCCATATTGGCGCTTTCACCGCCATTGAGCTTGAAGTTCATCCAGTTGGCGCTCCATTCGTTCCCTTCGCCGGTGTAGAAACCGTCGATGATGTATTCGGAGTCGTTCTTGATATCGAACTTCATGCCGGCGGCGTAAGCGGCAGGCACAGAGGTGAGCATGGCCGCCGCGGCAAAGGCGGCGAACGTTCTGGTCGCGAGAGATGTCACGAAAATGATCCCGTTGTGAGTGATGAGATCGCGCGCCTCGAGCCGCAATATTTTGCTTGGCTTTCGGATTGCGATATTGCTGTTGCCCCTAAAAACACCGGGGCCGGATCCGTCGGAACCCGGCCCCGTTTTCTCAAACGGATCAGTGATTTGCTTTATTCAACGCCGATGCGGTTTCGCGCCGTCAGGCGAGATTTTTCTTCAGGAATTCCACCGTGCGTTGCCAGGCCAGATTTGCGGCCGACTTGTCGTAGCGGGCGGCTGACGTATCGTTGTTGAAGGCGTGGTTGACGCCGTCGTAGATGTGGATCTCGAAGGTCTTTCCGTTGGCCTCCAGCGCCTTGCGATAGGCGTCGATGCCGGCATTGATGCGCTCGTCCAGCCCGGCATAGTGCAGCATCAGCGCCGCCTTGATGGCGGGCACGTCCTCGGCCGGTGGCTGAGCGCCGTAATAGGCGACGCCCGCTTTCAATTCGGGCGACCGGGTGGCGAAACGATTGACGAGACCGCCGCCCCAGCAGAAGCCCACCGCGCCGACCTTGCCATTGGCTCCATCGAGCTTGGTCAGGAATTGCAGGCTCGCCTCGGCATTGGCCGCCGTCGCGGCCGGGTCCAGCTTGCCGATCATTTCGCGTGCCTGGTCCTCGTTTTCAGGCGTTCCACCGGAGGGGGAAAGGAAGTCGGGCGCGAGCGCGACAAACCCTTCCAGCGCCATACGCCGGGCAACGTCGCGGATATGCGGATTGAGGCCGCGGTTCTCGTGAATGACGATAACGGCGCCGAGCGGGCCGGTCACCGCCTTGGGACGAACGAGATAGCCCTTCATCTCACCGGAACTGCCGCCATAGACGATATCCTTGGCGGTCAGGCGCGGATCATTGCCGGCAATCACTTCTGCGCTGGCGGAATTGGCGGCAAGCAGCGGAGCGATGGCGGCTGCGGCCGCGCCGGAGCCCGCCAGTGCCGTCAGACGCTCCATGAAGCGGCGGCGGTCGAGTGTCAGATGCGTGTATTCGTCATAGGCGTCGATCATTGCCTGCGTGATGGGTGGCCTGTCCATGATGGATCCTCCGGGTGTCGAGCCGGAGGATAAGATAGGCCTCGTGCGATCAGGCGCTCAACACAACTGCGTTACCGCGAAGGACGATCTTGTCCGATCAGGTGAAGGCGAGCCAGACACCGAGCCAGATCCACAGGAGGCCGACGACCGCGAGGCCGGCGATGAACAGCGGCCGGCGATAGCGCAGGCGATTGCTGGTGACATGCACATAGGCGTGGGCGTAGCGCAGCGCCACGAACAGCCAGCCGCCGGCCACGGTCACCGGATTGTCGGCATCGACGAGATAGAGGAAAACGCTCACCACATAGAACAGAACCGGCAGTTCGAACTGGTTGGCGATGGCGTTTTTGACGGTCACGCTTTCGGCCGGCTCATCGCGGTTTTCGCGGAACTGCTCAGGTCTTGCCCGCCCGGATTTCACCGCACCCATGCGCCGCGAGGACAAGAGGAAATAGAGAACGAAGATCAGCGCGACATGCGCGATGACAGGCCAGATCGTGGCTTCCGTGGGAGACATGTTTATCCTTCGGCTTGTCGTTTCGGGCCTCTTGATAGGGGTTTCCGGCTGAAGGCTCAACCGGAAACGGCCTTTGCGACACGCCGAAGAAAAGAGGCTTACTGCTGCAAGGTCAGGTTCTCGGTGCCCGAGCCGTCCTTGCCGCTGATCGTCCAGGCGCCTTCCAGCACGCCGTCACCCTTGACCTGGTAGACGACGAGGCCGACGGCATCGCCGAGAACGTAGCCGGCTGCGAAGGCATCGCCATAGAGCATGCAGATGCCGTTCGAGGTGGTTCCGCCGGTCTGCCATTCGATCGAGCAGGTCGTTTCGCTGGTCAGCTCGATCGTCGCGGTGCCCTTGTAGGCGGAGCCGTCGAGGTTGGTGCCTTCGACATTGTAGGTGCCGGCGCTGACCGTCTGCGCATGTGCGGACGAAACCAGCCCCAGAGCCAGAACGGCACCAGCCAAAAACTTCTTCATGATATCCCCCAGATAACAGGCAGAATTGCCTTGGCGTGATCCTAGCGCATGCTCAAAAAAACGGAACAGGCGTGAGCGCCTTCTAAAACAAAAATGCCCGGCAAGCCGGGCATTCAAGACGTCCATTTTTGACCGCGGTCAGACGGCGCCCGGATAGTTGGGGCTCTCGCGGGTGATCGTCACGTCATGGGCATGGCTCTCGCGCAGGCCCGCGCCGGAGATACGCACGAAAGTGGCGCGCTCCTGGTACTCCTTGAGGTCCTTGCCGCCGACATAGCCCATGGAGGCCTTGAGGCCGCCGGCGAGCTGGTGCAGCACGCCCGAGACTGGCCCCTTATACGGCACCTGACCTTCGATGCCCTCGGGCACCAGCTTCAGCGTGTCGCGCACTTCCGCCTGGAAGTAGCGGTCTGCCGAGCCGCGTGCCATGGCGCCAACGGAGCCCATGCCGCGATAGGCCTTGAAGGAACGGCCCTGATAGAGGAACACCTCGCCCGGGCTTTCATCCGTGCCGGCGAGCAGCGAGCCGACCATAACGGCCGAGGCGCCGGCGGCGATCGCCTTTGCAAGGTCGCCGGAGAACTTGATGCCGCCATCGGCGATGACCGGAATACCCTGGGCCTGCGCGGCCTCGACCGACGACATGATGGCCGCGAGCTGCGGCACGCCGACGCCAGCGACGATGCGCGTGGTGCAGATCGAGCCCGGACCGATACCGACCTTGACGGCATCCGCACCGACATCGATCAGCGCCTTGGTGCCATCAGCCGTCGCGACATTGCCGGCCATGATGCGAACGGAGTTGGAGAGCTTCTTGACGCGGCCGACGGCATCGAGCACGCGCTGCGAATGGCCGTGCGCAGTGTCTACGACAATGAGGTCGACGCCGGCGTCGATCAGGCGCTCGGCGCGTTCGAAACCGTCATCACCGACCGAGATGGCGGCGGCGGCGCGCAGGCGGCCCTGCGCATCCTTCGAGGCATTCGGGTTGAGCTGCGACTTCTCGATGTCCTTGACCGTGATGAGGCCGACGCAACGGCCGTCGCCATCGACCACCAGCAGCTTTTCGATGCGGTGCATGTGCAGGAGGCGCTTGGCTTCCTGCTGGTCGACGCTTTCCTTCACCGTGATGAGGTTCTCACGGGTCATCAGTTCGTAGATCTTCTGGCTCTGGTCGGAGGCGAAACGCACGTCGCGGTTCGTCAGGATGCCGACGAGACGACCGGCCTTGCCGTTGCCGCCGTTCTCGACGACCGGAATGCCGGAAATGCCATGCGACTTCATCAGCGACAGCGCATCGGCGAGCGTTGCGTCCGGGCCGATCGTGACCGGATTGACGACCATGCCGCTTTCGAACTTCTTGACCTGGCGGACTTCCTCGGCCTGCTCGGCGGGCGTCAGGTTGCGGTGGATGACGCCGAGGCCGCCGGCCTGGGCCATCGCGATGGCGAGACGACTTTCCGTCACCGTGTCCATGGCAGACGAGAGGATCGGCAGGTTGAGCTCGAAATCGTGGGCGATGCGGGTCGCGATGTTCGTCTGGCCCGGCATGACCTCGGAATGACCGGGTTGCAGGAGAACGTCGTCGAAGGTCAGAGCTTCGAGACCGGTTGCCGTTTCAATGATGCGCGCCATGGGGCCAAGTTCCTTCAGGGTAAAGCTTACGCACCAAGGGGAACATTGGGAGATGTCCGCCTCGGTCGCTTGCAAGAAATTCTTGGAAGTTGGCGAGGGCTGGTAACACGTTCATGACGGCTTGGGAATAGCAAAAACCACCCGTCCGCAGCATTGCCGCATTGACGAATTCTTAGCCGTGTCTCCTGCCGGTCCCTTAAATCTTCCCGTGTATAACCCTCCTCGTGACCGGGACAGAAAGGTCACAGGGCAAAGCAAAAAAGCAAAACGGGGAAATAACGATGTCTGCACTGAAGAAGAGAGCCGACGCGCTCGAAAACGAATTCGCCTATCAGCAAGAATTTCTGTTCAAGGCACAGGCCCGGCGCAATGCGCTGATCGGTCTTTGGGCTGCCAATACCATGCACCGCGCCGATGGCGAGGCCTATGCCCGCGAACTGGCCGTCGCCGATGTCGGCGCGCCGGATGGCGCCTTCAACCGTATTCGCGCCGACTTCCGCTCGACGGGTGTAAACTGTCCCGACGAAGAATTGCGCAACCGCATGATCGCCATGCTGAAGGATGTCTCCCGCGATATGCGCGGCTACTGACCGATACCATTTCACAAAACGGCCCGTCTCTTCCCGAGGCGGGCCGTTTCATTTGATCGCTCAGATATCGAACTGATAGCTGACCGGCACGAACCGATAACCCTCGCCAGCCTTTTCCACGAAACCCGCCGCCGGGAAGGGCATGTGGTAGCCGAGGAAAGCGAGTTTGTCGGCGGCGATCATGTCGAAGACCTTTTTGCGCGTTGTGGCCGCCTGCCCATTGTCCATGTCGAAACGCACCTCCCAGTCCGGCCGCTGGAGGGAGAGCACATAGTGATTGGCGGTATCGGCCGTCAGGATCAGCGCGCGACCTTCCGATTCGACGCGGAAGATCATGTGGCCCGGCGAGTGGCCGAAGGCATTGAGACCGGTAATGCCGGGAACGACCTGGCCCTCGTCCTCGATGAAGGTCAGCTTTTCGGCAAGCGGCTGCACCTTGGCCAGCACGCCCTGATGCCCCTGCTCGGCCGGCGTGCCCATGCGCTCCGGGTTGACCCAGAAATCATATTCCGTGCGGCCCGTGACGTAGCGCGCATTCGGGAAGGCCGGCTTGCCGCCCTCCATCAGCCCGCCGATATGATCGCCATGCATGTGGGTGATGACGACGACGGAAATCTGGTCGGCCGTATAGCCGGCATATTTCAGGCCCTCGAGAAGACGGCCCATGCCCACCTCGCGCCCGCCCTCGCCCATGCCGGTATCGAACAGCACGACTTCCGAACCGGTATCGACGAGCGTCGGGGTGAAGCTGTTGACGAACTTGTCCGCCGGCAGGAAATTTTCCGTCAGAAGGGCGCCGACGGCCTCGGCGGGCTGGTTGAGGCCATAGGTCTCGTTCGGCTTGTCGGAGGTGCGCATGCCATCACGAATGGCCAGCACGCGGAAACTGCCGAGTTTGAAGCTGCGGGCTTCGAGAGGGCTTACGCGCATATCGGTGGCATCGCTTTCGGTTTGTGCAAGGGCGCCCGCGCGGTTCATCAGCAGCGGTGCGGCGAATGTCGTCACGCCCGCGGCGAGAAACAAGGACCGGCGCGAGATCGTCGAATGGTCTGCCATGGATCTTCCCTTCTGAAAAACGTTTCGCCGTTATAGGAGCCGGCGTGGACGTGAGGATGACACGCGACGATCTAGGGCGCTGTCACGATGCCGTCCCGCCGCATCACGGCCTTGTGATCCCCACGATTTGACAGATGGCAATGCGGGGCGCAGAAGACGGATGGGCCTGCACGAGGGCCTCCTACCCCGATTTGCCGATGAACCGTATCGTCCCCCTCATCCTTGCCGTCGCGCTCTTCATGGAGCAGATGGATTCCACCGTCATCGCCACCTCGCTGCCGGCCATCGCCGCCGATCTCGGCGTGGGGCCGATCACGCTGAAGCTGGCGCTGACCGCCTATATGGTGTCGCTCGCCACCTTCATTCCGCTCTCCGGCTGGATGGCGGACCGCTTCGGCGCCAAGCGCATCTTCCGCCTCGCCATCCTGGTCTTCGTCGCCGGTTCCATCCTCTGTGCTGTTGCCGACAGCCTCGTCGCCTTCGTCGTCTCGCGCTTTCTGCAGGGCATGGGCGGAGCGATGATGACGCCCGTCGCCCGCCTCGTGCTGGTGCGCAGCACTTCGCGCTCCGAACTCGTCTCGGCCATGGCGCTGCTCACCATTCCCGCCCTCGTCGGGCCGCTCGCCGGCCCGCCGCTCGGCGGCTTCATCACCACCTATTTCTCCTGGCACTGGATCTTCCTGATCAACGTGCCGGTCGGCATCCTCGGCTATATCCTCTCGGGCATCTACCTGCCGGAAATCCGCGCCGCCGCCCCGCCGCCGCTCGACTGGACGGGCTTCTTCCTCAGCGCGGTGGCAGCCTCCGGCACGATGTTCGGCCTCTCTGTCATCAGCCTGCCGGCGCTTCCGCCTGTTATCGGCATCGTCTCCACCGTGGTCGGCCTTGTCTGCGGCGTGCTCTATGTGCGCCACGCAAAGCGTCACCCGACGCCGTTGCTCGACCTGAAACTCTTCCGCGACAGCGCATTCCGCGCCGCCTCCATCGGCGGCACGCTGTTTCGCATCTCGGTCGGCGCGGTGCCCTTCCTGATGCCGCTGATGCTGCAGGTCGGCTTCGGTCTCACGCCGTTCCAGTCCGGTCTCGTCACCTTCACCGGCGCGATCGGTGCCATCACCACCAAAGTCATCGCCAAGCGGGTCCTGACGATCGCCGGCTTCCGCACGACGCTGATCGTTGCCAGCATCTTCGGCGCCGCCCTGACCTTCGTGAACGGGCTTTTCGCACCGACCACGCCCTTCTGGTTCATCGCCGGCGTGCTGCTGATCGCGGGCTTCGTGCGCTCCTTCTTCTTCACCAGCGTGAACGCGCTCTCCTTTGCCGATATCCCGGATGCGGATGCCAGCAAGGCGACGTCGATGAGCGCCGTGCTTCAGCAGATCAGCCTCGCCATGGGCGTGGCGGTGGCCGGTGCGATCCTTGAAATCGAGACCTCGCTGACCGGCTCGCCACTCGAACTGCGCGATTTCCAGATCGCCTTCATGGTGATCTCCGCCATCACCCTGCTTGCGGCGCTGCCCTTCCTCACCATGGCGAAAAACGCAGGCGCTTCCGTCTCCGGCCATCGCATGGCGCAAGAGGAAGAAGAAACGATCGCGGTGAAGTAGGACGCCTATTCAGGCTTTTCGCAGACGGCGACGAGCTTGTTGCCATCGTGGTCGCGCACGAAGGCCGCGTAGAAATTGGCGTGGAACGGCCGGATGCCCGGCGCACCCTCATCCATGCCGCCCTGTGCCAGAGCTGCCGCATGGAAGGCGTCTACGGACGCGCGGGTCGGCGCGTCGAAGGCGATGGTCACGCCGTTGCCGAAGGTGGCGGGCTCACGGTTGAACGGCTCCACCACCCAGAAGCGGCAGCGCACATCCTCATCCGCCGCATAGCCGATTTCATCGGAGGCCTGTTTTTGGCGGCGATAGCCGATCAGCGGCAGGACGGCATCGTAGAAGCGGCCGGCGCGTTCGAGATCATTCGTACCGACGGTCGTGTAGAGAAGCATCACGCTTCCTCTTCGGCTTCGGTCGCCTCGTCGCGCGCCTTGCGGCCCTTGAAAACCTTGGCGAGCAGGAACATCTCCACCGATTCGGCGCGCGAGGCGCCCGGCTTCACGTGGATGACCTGCTTGAAATTCTGCTTGAGCAGCTCCCGCTCCGTGCCGCCCTGGAAGGATTTCGCCAGGAAGTGGCCGCCTTCGGCCAGCACCTCGATTGCGAAATGCGCCGCGACTTCGCACAGATGCATGGTGCGGATATGGTCCGTCTGGCGATGGCCGGTGGTCGGCGCCGCCATGTCCGATATGACGAGGTTCGGTGTGCCGCCGACGGCCTCGATCAGCTTTTCCGGCGCATCCGGCTCGAGAAAGTCCATCTGCAGGATGCGCACGCCCGGCAGCGGGTCTATTTCCAGGAAGTCGATGGCCGCGACGCGCGGGTCGGCATCGGTGGAATTCGTCACCTTGGCAGCGATCTGCGACCAGCTTCCAGGCGCAGCCCCCAGGTCGATGATGCGCCGGGCACCATCGAGAATATGGTGCTTCTCGTCGATTTCCAGGAGCTTGAACGCCGCGCGGGCACGATAACCCTCGAGCTTCGCGCGCTGCACATAGGGATCGTTGATATGGCGCTCCAGCCAGCGGCGGGAGGAGGCCTTCAGCTTGCCCTTCTTGACCTTCTGGCCGAGCTTGCGGCCGATGGGGGGCTTGGTCATGACGCCTGTCCTTCGGGCTTTGCCGGGTTGCGGTGCCCGCCGCGGTGGTTGCGGCGGTGGCGGCCACGGCGCCAGACGCCGTCATCAGCCATCATGTCGGTGAGCAGGCCTTCCCGCAAGCCGCGGTCGGCGACGCGCATGCGGCGCGAAGGCCAGCGCTTGCGGATCGCCTCCAGAATGGCGCAGCCGGCCAGTACGAGATCGGCCCTATCAGGCCCGATGCACGGATTGGCCGCACGGGCGGTAAAATCCCAGGACAGAAGCCGCGCCTGCATGGCCGTGACCTCATCATCCGACAGCCAAACGCCATCGACGCGGCGGCGATCATAGCGCGGCAGGTCGAGATGCACGCCGGCAAGCGTCGTGACCGTGCCCGACGTGCCGATGAGGTGGAAATCCTCCGGCGCATAGGCGCTCTCTGTGGGGCAATCGAAATTCGCCAGCATGCCCTCGACCTCCGAGACCATGCCCTGGAAACTTTCCGGCGTGACATCCCGCCCGCCGTGGCGCTCCGACAGAGTCACCACGCCGACCGGCAGCGAGGTCCAGTGCGTGATGTGGTTGGCAAGCCGGCTGGAGCGGTTGTCGCCGATGCGGATGACCGCGATTTCCGAGGAGCCGCCGCCGATATCGAACAGCACGACGGATTTCGCCTCGCGCCCGACCAGCGACGAGCAGCCGGACACGGCAAGCCGCGCTTCCGTCTCGCGGTTGATGATTTCGAGGTCGAGCCCGGTCTCCAACTTCACCCGTTCCAGGAAGCTTTCGCCGTTCGTCGCCGCGCGGCAGGCTTCGGTGGCGATCAGGCGGGCACGACGGATGTTGCGGCTCTTCAGCTTCGCCGCGCAGATTTTCAGGGCCTCGACCGAGCGGTCCATCGCCTCGTCGGAAAGGCGGCCGCTCGCCGCAAGCCCCTCGCCGAGCCGCACGATGCGCGAAAAGGCATCGACGACGCGGAACTGCCCCGGCCGCGTCGGCTGGGCGATCAGGAGACGGCAATTGTTGGTGCCGAGATCGAGTGCGGCATAGAGCGGCGCATCATAGCCGTCACGCTCGACGGCACGCGGCGGCACCGCCTCGCGGCGCGGCTCGTGGGAAACGGGCCGCTGTTCGGCAATCGTTTCCGCAACTAGCGACACGATCGCCGCGTCGATAGCAGGAGGCGCGGCACGCGCGGCGGATTTGCGGCCGCGATGCTTGCGCCGTCCCTTGGGGCCATCTGCCGAATGCTGGCCCTGCTGAGCGCCCTCGCGCTGGCCAACGGGGGCAAGCGGGCGCACATTTTCGCTGCCGGCGCTCTTGCCGTGCTTGCGACGCTTGTTCCGGCGCGCATGGGTGCCGCTCGGGGCGGACTGGGGGCGCTCGGCGGCTGCGGATGGTCCGGCCGCCTGGCCTGCGGACGGGGAAACGGCAGCGGAGCTTGCGCCCTTCTGCTTTCCCTTGCGACGGCGCGACCGCTTCGGTCGTCCCGTATCATCCGCAACTCGCGCCCCGGAAACGGACGGCTTTTCGCCGCTGTCGGGGTCGTTCACGTTACTGCCTATGGCACCGCGCAAAGCCTTTGGGCTGCAAGCAGGCGCTCTCTCGATCTTCGTTGGCGCGACATTACCAGCGCCCGGCCCGTTCGCCAAATTCTTTTTATGACGGAACCGCGACGGAGACCGCCTTGCGAGGCCTGAAGCAATTTTCTCAAAAAAACCATTTGCATCTCCCCGCCGTTTGTTTATAAGCCCGCCTCACAGGCCCCCGGCCATACCGGAACCAGCCATGCTGGGGAATAGTTCAACGGTAGAACGACGGACTCTGACTCCGTTAATCTTGGTTCGAATCCAGGTTCCCCAGCCAAACTTCCACTAACTCACTGAAATCGTTAAAATGCCTCACGCCAACGTCGGCGGATGCAGGCATTTTGCTACAATCCGCTGCTACAAAACCGCCTCACGGCGGCTGGCGGAACCCTTGGCAATATCGAACGTCGTCCGCCGTGGCGGAACCTATCATTTCCGGCGAGCCGTGCCGGTCGAGCTTCGTCAACGGATCGGCAGGCGCGAACTGGTTCGAAGCCTCGGAAGCTGCAACGCGAAGACTGCACGCCTGCTTTCGGATCGGCTATACGGGGAATCCGAACACCTCTTCGAACTGGCCCGACAAAACCCGATGCTCTCAGACGATCAACTCGCCCGGCTCGTGCAGAATTTCTATGCGCTCGTGCTCCAGAAGGAAAAATCCTACCGAGCCAAGGGCCGATTTGTCTCCGAAGACCAACGCGCTGCGCGGGCCGAGTATTGGCGCATGATCGCTGACAAGGTTCGCAAGGCGCTTGGCGCAAACGCCCTCCATGACGGAAGCTGGACGGCCATCGAAGCCGCAAAACTTCAAGGCTTGAAGTGGGCCGACCTCGATACCGAGGAAAGGCATCAATGCGCTGAGGCTGTTCATCGCGCCGGTATCGACCTCGCGAACGCCTTGGCGGCGCGGTACGAAGGCGACTTCAACTTCGAACCGAAAGACAAACTGCTGACCCGCGCCCTTCGCGAAGATGCCGCCGCTTCACCCGTACCGGCATCGGTATCACCATCGCCAAGAACCAAACCGGCCACGCAGTCCGGGCCGATATTCTCCAAGGTCTATCCGGATTTCGCCCAAACCCAAGTGGCGCGTGGCGACTGGCAACAGCAAATGGCCAGTCAGGCGGACGCCACCTATCGCCTGTTCATAGCCATCTGTGGCGACCGCCCTCTTTCCGACTATGGACCGGCTGCGCAAACGAACGCCAACGCAGCATGAAAGGCGACCAGATCATTCGCGATGAAAAATTCTGGGTTCCGCTCATCACCCTGTTCAGCGGAATGAGACTCGAAGAAATCTGCCAGCTCCAGACCGACGACATCCGCGAGGAAGACGGCATCGCCTATTTCGACCTCAACGACCGTCCGCCTCGCCAACTGAAGAACAAGAACGCGGTGCGAAAAGTGCCGATCCACTCCGAATTGATCCGTCTGGGATTTCTCCGTTATGCCGAGAGCTTCGGAAAGCGCTCTTACGCGCTGTTCCCGCAACTCAAGCCGGGTGGCGCAGACAAAAAGTTCGGTCATGCGTTTTCGAAATGGTTCACCCGCTATCGCCAGCAGATCGGCGTCTATCGAAAGAACCTCGATTTCCATTCTCTCCGGCATACGGCGACGACACTCATGCACCAAGCGGACGTGAACCCGATGGTTATCGACCACCTAACCGGCCATAGCACAGCGGGCGAAACCGCCCGCTATACCAAGGGATCGGCCTTGAGCCAGTTGGCGGAGGCCGTCGAGACGATACGGCCGCCGCTGGATTTCAGCCGCCTGCATCGCTAACGGGCCAGAGCTTCATTTGGCCTCGAAATCGGATTTCTCGACTCCGGCTAGTGCGGTGGCGCCTCTCTGAAAATCCAGAGCCCAAGCGGCACTCTAACCGCTTGGGCTCATTCACTATTTTCGCGTCATTCGTTCATTTTTCATGCAGTAACGTTCCAAAATCAAAACTGGAGCGTTTCCAGCAGTGTACGGTGCCGCATCCGCGCTTCTCGCCGCTCGCATTCTCCTATTTCCCAACCGCTATAAATTTCCTCGAAACGTCCGTCGTTAAACCGGGACACAAAGCCTGCGAGTTTCTGCTCAGCTTCACTTAGACGATGCGTGATGCGGCATAGCTGACTAGCTTCAATTTGTACCGGTGTGCAGTCGTTAGGGTGGGGCTTAAAAATTTCACGTGCCTTGTAGATCGGGTCCTTCTGGCCGCGCATGATTACGTTTTCGGCTGTAGTTTTGATGATGTACCGGAAAAGTTCGACCTGCCGGCCATACCGTCCTTCGGCAATCGAGGGATGTCTTGTGCGAAATGCGATTCCGTTCGCTTGGGCCATACCGGGCGACTTCATTCGCCACCATGACCAAGTTTTCTCCTCAAATGCCTTCACCGCATATTTCGGAACAACGCAGAGGACATGCACATGGACACCTTGATCGCGGGCATATTCCACAACCCCCATCCAATAGTGCGGATGGCACACTCTCACCAGATCGCGGCGGCTAACGCGTCGTGCTCGCCCACCTTGCCGGTCTCGTTCGGTCGTCTTGTGAGAACCGTCAAAAAGGCATCGGTTCATTTCCTTATGCCAGTGCGGCATAAGTGCCAGAAACTTTCTGTAGTCAGCAAAACCGAGGCTGGAAGCGGTTAGCGTCACATGCACATTGAAATAAAGGCCGGTCTGCCAAGTCAGAAATGACATGGCGTTGTAAAGCCGTCGCGGCTCGTCCACGAGCAACGTCCAACGATACTTCCCCGCCGTCGCGACCGGCATGTTGCAATGGGGTTCCAGAGCGAAGCCCGGTTCGAAGGAATCGAAATCCACCTCGACAACGGAGCCATAGCCTGCACTTGAAACTGAAGGGAAATCCTGCGAGCGATCTTGATATGTCATCGGACATATATCTCCATGTTGATCGCAATCACACTTGGAGCGTTTTCGCTGCAAGCGATTGCTTGCAGATATAGTTTTCAGACAGCCTTTCACGCACGAGTGCAGCCAAGAATGTGACGCTGTTGCCGGAACGCAACATCTCAGGAGATCGACACCCCCGCAGAGATTTTCCGAATTTCCAGCTACCTGAAACGAATCCCTTACGCGCCTCCGCGCAACTGCGCGCCCTGCGGCTCATAAATCAGATCGGGGTCGAACATACGCTTCTCTGGGGATCGGCATACCTTCTATGGGTGAAAATATGCGGGAAACTCCGCAGCGCAAGACCCTTGCGGATCAAAACGCTCCGCCATCTGCGTTTGATCACCTGCGAACACGCTGGTCGGACAGCTATAATCACTTACAACCCCTCCCGGAGATACCGATAGAACTCCCGGATTGCGCTTTCCTAATCCTCTTCTCCCATCTTCTTCTCCCATCCTCTTCCGCCTCCCAATCTCTTCCCGACTGTCCGCGCTTCCGCGCTGTCAACTTCTCTCACTCATCCGGGAAGCTATCCGGGACCACACTCTAGCGGTCGCCAACCGGAACACTTGGATGACATCGACAACACATTCCCCCACCTCCGACGCCCACACCTCGCAGGGCTCCACTCTCGACCCTTCCGGACTGGGCTCCATCCCTGCCTTGCCCTTGGTCCCGGAAACGATCCTGCGCCAGCACCGGGCCTTCATTCCGACCGATAACCGTTTCCGCGCCGCCGCCCGGCTCCTGCAAGCCCTCTGGCGCGAAGACCGCAACCTCCCCATCGGCATTCATCCCGGCAGGGAAGGCAAGACCCGCCGGCTCGGCTCCTCCATTGCCATGTCAGCAGGCATGACGGGCGCGAACTTCATTCATCCGGCAATCGCTCGCCTCGCCAAACGTGAAATGATCTACCGCGAGGCCGGGGCGGCTTATGACGATAATCGCCTCCTGACAAACCTGCTTTCGTCCCAGCCGCTGGTCTTCAACCTCTTCGGCCCCCTGAAGCTCGACCTCGCCACGGCAACCGCTGTTTTCGACGCCCTCGCGCCGGGCTTCATGCCGGAAATCACCGAAATCCTCTTCGAGCACTCGCCCGGCCGTGGCGACCTTCGTTTCAGTGGCGACGGCACGGCTTTCGATGTTCTCATCCGGGGATATGGGCCAGCCGGGCAGCGGCGCTTCGTCGCCATCGAGGTGAAATATTCCGAGAGCGGACATGAGCCTCTGCCGCGCTTCACTGGGCGATATGACGGCATAGCTCCCGGCTCCGGCCTCTTCATCGACGCGGCAGACCCGGCTCTTCGGGCAAATCCGGTGCAGCAGCTTTTCCGGCAGATGTGCCTTGCCCATACGATGATCGAAACCGGGCTCTATTACGAGGGCCTGCACCTTTTCATCGCTCCTTCCCTCAACGCGCCTGCACAGAACGCGGCAACGAGCTTCGTTCGGCACCTCGCATCGCCGGAGAATGGAAAGCTGCCGTTCATGGCCGTGACGTTGGAACGGTTCATCGAAGCCCTCGCGAACGTCGGCACGACCGGCCATGCGCGGGCGCTTCATCGCCGCTATTGCGACTGGTGGCTGATCGACGGAGAACTCCAACTGGAGGAACCCTCCGGCTGCGACGGCGAGGGCTTCATGAAACCGAAAATACCGCAGACCGAAGAGGTTGGACAAGCCGCATAAGGTCCCTGACTCGCAGTACCTTCTCCATATTGCAAGCCATTGTATAAGCTTACGATATTGACCTCACCATTTCCAAATAGGAGGCTTCCGCTTCCAATATTCATTCGCTTCCCGAATTTTCTGAAAGGACTCGTCCGTGGCAACACGGACGAGCAAAACCGAGAACCCTGTTTCCTTATTCGCCCGCCCTCTATGATTAATTCTCCGCCACCCTTTGATAGGCGACGCTTGCACTTATCACCGCGTCTGAGGGCGAAATGAGCAATGAAACAGGAACTCGGCAAATGTAATGAGCTTGCACGCTGGCCATACCGCGTCTATAGATCTGATTCAAATCCGAGGAGGCGTTGCATGCTACTCAGCCTCTTCTGTGGGGCAGGCGGACTCGATCTCGGGTTCGAAGCCAAAGAATACGAAGTTGGTCTAGCCTTCGACCTGCGCAAGGACAGCATCACGTCCTACAATCATAACCGTAAAGGCAAGCCAGAGCATGGTCACGTCTGGGATGTGACAAACCTTACCTTGAACAAACTTGACGAGTTATACGGTAGCGAGTTCGCGCCGGAAGGCGTCATCGGTGGGCCACCCTGCCAAAGTTTCAGTCGCGCTAATACAGTTTACCTCGACGCTGACCCGCGCCATTCACTGCCTCTGGCCTATGCTGAGCTTCTGAGCAAGTTGAACGAGCGCAACCCCGTGAAGTTCTTTGTAATGGAGAACGTTACGGGACTGTTGAGCGAGCGTCACGCGCACCGGCTCCGACGATACGAAAAAGCTTTCGAGGAGGCTGGCTTCAATCTAAGCCGTGCAGTGTTGCTAGCTACAGACTATTCAACACCGCAGATTCGCGAACGCTTGTTCGTCGTCGGCTTCAATCGCGACCTGTACGGCAATGCAAAGTGGTCACCACCTCCCAAGATCCCTACGACTGACGGCCGTCGGCCTGACGTGCAAAGTGCTATCGGCGAGCTTCCAGAGGCGACATACTACGAGCGCGGACTCACGTCGGCCCAAATAGCGCATCATGTGAATCATTGGTGCATGAAACCCAAATCGCGGAAGTTCAGCATTCCTGGCGCCCTCAAACCAGGCGACGGAAGCAACCGCAGCTTCAAGACCCTCGCGTGGAACGCTCCCAGCCCTACGGTTGCCTATGGCCACCGCGAGGTACATATCCACCCAAACTGCACGAGACGCCTAAGCGTCTATGAGGCTATGCTATTGCAAGGCTTCCCGAAGCGCTACGAGCTCATCGGCAGCCTCTCGTCACAGATAGTGCAAATCAGTGAAGCGGTGCCCCCGCCGGTCGCGGCTGCGGTCGCGGAATCGGTTCGAGAGCAGGTCTCAGCTCTTGACGCTGCGCCTCG
This sequence comes from uncultured Shinella sp., assembly GCA_965650295.1. GTDB lineage: Bacteria > Pseudomonadota > Alphaproteobacteria > Rhizobiales > Rhizobiaceae > Shinella. Next base: position 23,230 of record CBFGOD010000007.1, read on the forward strand.
TGGGGATGCAGAGTCCAAGGAGCGTGCTCGCGCCTGACACAGCGATCACACCGTAAATTGGCTTAGCCCTTGAAAATCTGTGGCACGTTTCCGAAATTATCACGATGGAAAAGGCTTACAACGCGCTCAGCGACGAAGCGCGCCGTAAAATGATGGCGGGCTTTTCGTCCAAAAACACCAAGCCCGAAATGATCGTCAGACGCGCACTGCATCGGCTTGGCTTCCGCTTCCGACTGCATCGCCGCGACCTGCCGGGTAAGCCCGACATCGTATTGCCTCGCCACCGCCTCGCGATTCTGGTCCATGGATGCTTCTGGCATCAGCACACCGGCTGCCGGGATGCGCGCATACCACGGACGCGGCAAGATTATTGGACCGCTAAGTTTAAGCGCAACCTGATCCGAGACGAGCAGACTGTAGAGGCGCTGACGGAGCTCGGTTGGAAGGTCGCGATCATTTGGGAGTGCGAAGCGAAGAAGTCGCAATTGGAGGCAAATTTGCAGGCACTCTTTGCTAAAGATCTGCCGTCCCAATCCAACCCCGGTAGCCGGGGGCACCGTCCACGTCGTAATGCGCCGACCTAAGAAGGTTCGCTGATTCTACAGTCACTGCCTCTGCCAGTTGGGGGTCGCCTGCCAGCCGAGCGTCAAGGTCGAACATACCCTCAGTGGCATCGAGTAACAGCATCGCCTGTTCTACCTCGTTCTCGATATGACCTGCAACGCGCTGTGCCACCAATTCGTACCGGTCCCTAGCCGGTGCTTGGCGGACGTCACATCGGAAACCGAGTGAGAGCATGTCGGGCCGTTCAGGACGCACAGCATAGAAACAACTCGGAAGCATCCGCAGTATCCTGTCCGGATGGGCCTCGCCAACGAACCGCAAGAGCCATTTGCCGAAGCCGAGCGCGAACAGGTTCATATAGGCCTGCGGGTCCAGATTGCCGGGGTCAGCAAGTGCCCCCCGCAGCCCTTCAGCCTCGGTCTGCAGCAGCGCTGCTGTCCGCTGGCCGAATTCAGCGCTGGCGGCAATGTTATCAGTTATCGCGCGAATTAGGGCCGCGAGGTTGCCCGCATCGATCTGTCCCGGGGTTACGCGCGTTGTGATGAAGAGAAGCCACGGGTGCATCGCGTGCCGGAGCTGCAACTGAATGACCTCGG
>CBFGOD010000008.1:0-23309 GCA_965650295.1 uncultured Shinella sp.
ATTGTTGTTGTTATTATTGTTGTTGTTACGCCCGCGGCCGCGCTTGTTTTGCTGTCCTGGCCTCATATTTCACTCACCTAACGTATCGTGTCTGGATGATCATGTGTCTGTACACTTGATCCGGCCATGCCAAATCAAGCATCCTTACCCGCGGGCAAACCACGCCGGTGGGTGGTCCTGTCGCCGTAAGACGTCAAATTAACAGGTACCCGCACAGGGCAGTCTTCAACCCTATCAACTCTTCGAGAGAGCAATCCTCGATCGGGGTCATGCAGGAACGAATCTCTGTGTCATGACCGCTTGCCTAGTGCGTGGCCGCAACCTAGCCCGCTTCCTTCACAATTCCAAGCCTTTTCTTTAGGCTCACGGAATTTGCTGCGCACATGCAGCAAAACCTCAAAAAGCCGTTGATTTTGCAAAGACGAGGGCGCGGTCGTTGCCGCCCAGATCGGCCGCCGCTTCGATCCGCGCAAAACCCTTTTCGCGCATGATCGCGGTGACCGTATCCTTCTGGTCGTAACCGATTTCGTAAGCCACCAGGCCATCTTCCCTGAGATGCGCGCCCACACCGGCGGCAATGGCGCGATAGGCATCAAGCCCGTCTTCGCCGCCATCCAGTGCCAGGATCGGATCAAAGAGCCTGACCTCGTCATCCAGCGCTCCGACCACGGAACGCACGATATAGGGCGGATTTGACACGATAATGTCGAAGGCCCCGGTCACGGCTGCAAACCAGTCGCTTTCCACCGCTTCGAAGCGGTCGGCAACACCATTGATGTCGGCATTGTGCCGCGCCGTTTCAAGGGCGCCCGCCGAAAGATCAGCACCCACCCCCGTTGCGCCCGGCACGAGATCGAGCAGCGCAAGGCAGATCGCCCCGGTCCCCGTGCCGAGATCGAGAATGCGGCAGCCCCCCGTCTTGGCAACGAACTTTTGCGCATAGGGCACAAGCATATCGACCAGAACTTCCGTATCCGGCCGCGGCTCCAGTGTTTCGGGCGAAAGGCTAAGGTCGAGCCGGGAAAAGGCGCGACGACCCAGAATGCGGTGAACCGGTTCCCGCGCTGCCCGGCGGGCGATGGCCGCAGCGATAGCCGCCTGCTCATCTGCAGTGAGGGCGCGTGTACTTTCGACAAGCAGAGCCGTCGAGGACAAGTCGAGAATTCCGGATATCAGGGTGCGGGCATCGTACGCCGCATCCGCAATTCCGGCATCCGCCAGCTGACGCCGCGCCGCGGCCAGAACCTCGGCAAGCGTCGCGCCGCTCATCGGCCCTGTTCGCCAAGCTGGGCGAGCTGGCCCGCCTGATAATCGGCGACCAGCGCATCGACGATCTCGTCGATTTCGCCCACCATCATCCGGTCGAGCTTGTAGAGCGTCAGGTTGATGCGGTGGTCGGTCACGCGGCCCTGCGGAAAATTGTAGGTGCGGATGCGCTCGGACCGGTCGCCCGAGCCGACCTGGCTCTTGCGGTCGGCAGAGCGCTCACTGTCGGCGCGTTGGCGCTCGATGTCGTAGAGCCGCGAGCGCAGGACCTGCATCGCCTTGGCGCGGTTCTGGTGCTGCGATTTTTCCGAACTCGTGACGATCAGACCCGTCGGCAGATGGGTGATGCGCACGGCCGAGTCGGTCGTGTTGACATGCTGGCCGCCGGCACCCGAGGAGCGCATCGTATCGATGCGGATGTCCTCGGCACGGATTTCGATATCGATTTCTTCCGCTTCCGGCAGCACGGCGACCGTCGCCGCCGACGTATGGATGCGCCCGCTCGCTTCCGTTTCCGGCACGCGCTGCACCCGGTGCACGCCGGATTCGAATTTCAGCTTGGCGAAGACGCCGCGCCCCGTAATCGTCGCGATGATTTCCTTGAAGCCGCCCGCCTCGCCCTCGCTGGAGGAGAGAATTTCGACCTTCCAGTTATGTGCGGCAGCGTAGCGCTCATACATGCGGAAGAGGTCACCGGCAAAGAGGGCCGCTTCCGAACCGCCCGTGCCGGCCCGGATTTCAAGGATCGCGCTCTTCTCGTCGGCCGCATCCTTGGGGAGAAGCAGGATCTGCATCTCCTTTTCAAGGCCTTCGAGGCGCTCCTTCAGGTCCGGCAGTTCCATTTCGGCGAGGTCGCGCATCTCGCGATCCGTCGCCTTGTCGTTGAGCAGCGCGTCGAGGTCGGCGATCTCGCCATCGACCTTCTGGTATTCGCGGATTTTCGTGACGACCGGCTGGAGCTCGGAATATTCCGAGGCGAGCCGCACATAGGTCTCCGAATCCGGGCCCGCCGACATGCGTGCCTCGATCTCGCCGAAACGGCGTTCGAGTTCGCGCATCTTTTCAACGGGAAGCTTCGCCACCGTTCAAACTCCAATCATTTCTTTAAAGCGGAATGCCGTTCTCGGCCGCAAAGTCGGTGAGGATCTGGCGGATCGAGGCCGTCGGCTTCGTATCATCGACGGCCGGCATCAGCAGCGCTTCGAGCTTGCCGGCATCGAGCGAAAGCAGCATCGACTTGACCGGACCGATGGCCGCTGGCGACATCGACACGGAGCGGAAACCGATCCCCATCAGCGCCATGGCAGAAATCGGCTTGCTCGCCATCTCGCCGCACAGCGTCACCGACGTATCGTTGCGTTCACCGGCGCGCACGATATCGCGCAGGATGCGCAGGAACGGGCGGCCGAGCGTATCGAAACGGTCCGAAACACGGGCATTGCCGCGATCGACGGCCATCGCGAACTGGAAGAGATCGTTCGAGCCGACCGAGACGAAATCCACCTCGGCCATCAGCTCGTCCATCTGCCAGAGCAAAGACGGCACTTCGAGCATGGCACCGAACTGCAATTTCTTCGGCAGCTGCTCGCCGATCTTCGACTGGCGCTGGATTTCCTTCTGAAGAAGGTCACGGACCTCCTTCAATTCAGACACCTCGGTCACCATCGGCAGCATGAGCCGGAGATCGGCGCCTGCCGCCGCGCGCAGCATGGCGCGCAGCTGGGTGCGCAGGAGGCCCGGCCGGTCAAGCGACAGGCGAATGGCACGCCAGCCGAGCGCCGGGTTTTCCTCTTCCGCCGCGCGGAAATAGGGCACGACCTTGTCGCCCCCGATATCCAGCGTACGGAACGTCACCGGACGCCCGCCCGCCTGTTTCAGCACGTTGCGATAGAACGCTTCCTGTTCCTCCGCCTTCGGCATGGTCGAGGCGATCATGAACTGAAGCTCGGTGCGGAAAAGGCCAATGCCCGAGGCGCCGGACTCGTTGAGATGCGGCAGATCGACGAGCAGGCCGGCATTCATCTGCAGATTGATATGGCGACCGTCCTTCGTGACGGGCTCCACCGCGCGCAACGCCCGGTACTGTTCCTGGCGGCGGGCGCGGAAGCGCACCTTTTCTTCGTAGGAGCGCTGGAGATCGGAGAGCGGGCGCAGATGCACCCGCGCATCGTCCCCGTCGATGATGATGGCATCGCCGTTTTCGGCCAGCGCGACGGCCCCGGCCGCCTGGCCGACGACCGGAATTCCCATCGCCCGCGCAACGATGACCACGTGACTGGTGACCGCCCCTTCCTCGAGCACGAGACCACGCACGTTCTCGCGCGGATAATCGAGCAGTTCCGCCGCGCCCATGGCACGCGCGACGACGATCGCATCGTTCGGGAAGCTGCTGGCCGAAAGTTTGGCGCCATAACCTGTGAGCTGGCGCAGCAGGCGGTTCGCCAGATCGTCGAAATCATGCATGCGCTCGCGCAGATAGGGATCCGTCAGGCGGATCATGCGCGCCTTGGTCTCGCTCTGCACGCGTTCGACAGCCGCCTCCGCCGTCAGGCCGTTGCGGATCGCCTCTTCGAGCTTTCTGACCCAGCCGCGGTCATGCGCGAACATGCGGTAAGTTTCCAGCACCTCGCGATGCTCACCCTCCATGGACACCTCGCGGCGCGACAGCATGTCGTCGATGGAGATGCGCAGCGATCCCAGCGCTTCGGCCAGCCGGCCGAGCTCATGTTCGGAATCCTCGTTGAGCAGGTTGGTGACGACGATGCGCGGCTCGTGCAACACGACATAGCCGAGACCGATGCCCTCGCCGAAGCTCGCCCCCTCGATCGTGACGGGACGGGAAAGGTCGAGCTCGAGGCCGGGCTTGGTGAGCTTCTTCAGCTCGCCGGTCGCCACCATTTCCGCAATCACCATCGCCGTCGTTTCGAGCGCCTCTACCTCGTCTTCGCGGTAGGTACGGCTCGCCTTGTTCTGCACGACAAGCACGCCAAGCGCCCTGCCGGTGCGCAAGATAGGAACGCCGAGGAAGGAGTGGTAGATCTCCTCGCCCGTTTCCGGCAGATAAGTGAAGGCGGGATGCGACTGGGCGTCGGACAGGTTCAGCGGGCGGGCAGAGGCCGCAATGGTGCCGACGAGGCCCTGGCCCATCTTGAGCTGGGCCAAGTGGACGGCACCGGGATTGAGACCTTCGGTTGCGTAAAGTTCGAGAATGCCATCCGAACGCAGCACATAGACGGAACACACTTCCGCGACCATGTTCTGCGCGATCTGGCGCACGATCTGGTCTAGGCGCTCCTGCGGCTCGAGCGGCTCCGCCATCAATTCGCGCAGCCGCTTGAGAAGAACACGCGGACCCGCGGAGAGATCTCTCATCGCGTGGCGTCTCCCGAAAATGACGTTACTCCACCGGCGCTTGGCTCGCGCCGGCGATCATAAGATCGGCGCCGAGTCGCCCGGTTCTTACTTCTTATCGAGACCGTAGACGGAATGCAAAGTCCGAACGGCGAGTTCCGCATAGGGACCGTCGATCAGGATGGAAATCTTGATTTCCGAGGTCGTGATCGCCTTGATGTTGATGCCCTTCTCGGCGAGCGCCCGGAAGGCGGAGGCGGCGACGCCGGCGTGGCTGCGCATGCCGATGCCGATGACTGACACCTTCACGAGGCCCGTCTCGTGCTGGATCACGTCGAAACCGACCTGTTCCTTGGCGCTTTCGAGAACCTTGAGTGCCTTTTCGACATCACCGTAGGGAACGGTGAAAGTCATGTCGGTCTTGGAACCGTCCTCGGAAATATTCTGGACGATCATATCGACATTGATATGGGCTTCGGCCAGCGGGCCGAAGATCGCGGCCGAAACGCCCGGCCGGTCGGCGACCCGGCGGAGCGAGATCTGCGCTTCATCCTTGGCATAGGCGATGCCGGTTACGACTTCCTGTTCCACGATCTCATCCTCATCACAAATCAGCGTACCGGGCGGGTTCAGAAGATCGCCCATGCCCGGCGCATCGGGATCCTCGAAAGACGAGCGCACGAAGGTGCGCACCTTGTGCACCATGGCAAGCTCGACGGAGCGCACCTGCAGGACCTTGGCGCCGAGCGAGGCCATTTCGAGCATTTCCTCGAAGGCGATCTTCTTCAGGCGGCGCGCCTTCGGCTCGATGCGCGGGTCGGTCGTGTAGACGCCGTCGACGTCGGTATAGATGTCGCAGCGGTCCGCCTTGACGGCGGCGGCGATGGCGACGGCCGAGGTGTCGGAACCGCCACGGCCGAGTGTTGCAACGCGATTGTCGGGGCCAAGGCCCTGGAAGCCGGCAACGACGGCCACCTGGCCCTCGCCCATGCGGCGGATGATGTCCGAGCCCTCGATCTCAAGGATGCGGGCGGCGCCATGGGCGTTGTCGGTGCGGATCGGGATCTGCCAGCCCTGCCAGGAACGGGCGTCAACGCCCATCGACTGGAGCGCGATAGCGAGAAGGCCAGCGGTGACGAGTTCGCCCGAAGCGACGATGGCGTCATATTCGCGCGCATCGTAGAAGGGCGAGTTGGCGCCCGTCACCTTCGGCATGTTCTGCACCCAGGCGACAAGCTCGTTCGTCTTGCCCGACATGGCCGAAACGACGACGGCGACCTCGTGGCCGGCATCGACCTCGCGTTTCACATGGCGGGCCACATTGTGGATACGGTCGAGGTCAGCGACGGACGTTCCGCCGAATTTCATCACGATGCGTGCCATGGGTGTGTACCGCTATTTTCGATGTACGCGCGAGCGCGCGGGAGAAACCGCGGGGTTCTTAGCGGAAGACCCCGCGCTGTGCAATGCGCAAACTGTACCAATCGGTACGGTTCGGACAAAAGGAGGGGAAACCGGCCGCTCCAGACTCCGCGCCAGGAACGAAAAGGCCCGCGCGCCTTGTCGGGCACGCGGGCAAGAAGGGATCGGATGATAAGAGGACGGGCGGCGAACCGCCCGTCCCAGGATTGTTACTTCTGCCAGCTCTTGACGAGTTCGTCATAGTTGACGGTGAGCGGCTTTTCCTTCTCGTTTTCGATCTTCAGCTGCGGAGCGAGGTTGCCCTTTTCGACGGCATCCTTGTTCCAGTAGGCGAGATCATGCTCTTCGGCGAGCTTCGGACCCATGTCGCCCTGAACGCCGGCGCGCTCAAGGCGTTCCAGAACCTTTTCCTGCTCGGCGCAGAGCGAGTCCATGGCTTCCTGCGCGGTCTTGGCGCCCGACGACGCATCGCCGATCGCCTGCCACCAAAGCTGGGCCAGCTTCGGATAGTCCGGAATGTTCGTGCCGGTCGGCGACCACTGAACGCGGGCCGGCGAACGGTAGAATTCGACCAGACCGCCGAGCTTCGGCGCGCGGTCCGTGAAGGACTTGTGGTCCAGCGTGGACTGGCGGATGAAGGTCAGGCCGACATGGCTCTTCTTCACGTCGACGGTCTTGGAGGTCACGAACTGCGCGTAGAGCCAGGCGGCCTTGGCGCGGTCATCCGGGGTGGACTTCATCAGCGTCCAGGAACCCACGTCCTGATAGCCGAGCTTCATGCCGTCCTTCCAGTAGACGCCGTGCGGCGACGGGGCAAAGCGCCACTTCGGCGTGCCGTCCGCATTGACGACCGGCAGGCCTTCCTTGACGAAGCTCGCCGTGAAGGCGGTGTAGGTGAACATCTGCTGGGCAACTTCGCCCTGCGACGGAACCGGACCGGATTCGGAGAAGGTCATGCCGGCGGCAGACGCCGGAGCATAGGCCTTCAGCCACTGCAGGTACTTCTCGATCGAGTAGACGGCTGCCGGGCCGTTGGTGTCGCCGCCGCGGGCAACGCACGAACCGACCGGCTGCGACTTTTCGTTGACCTTGATGCCCCATTCGTCGACCGGCAGGCCGTTCGGGATGCCCTTGTCGCCGTTGCCGGCCATCGAGAGCCAGGCGTCGGTGAAGCGCCAGCCGAGCGACGGGTCCTTCTTGCCATAGTCCATATGGCCATAGACCTTCTTGCCGTCGATCTCGCGGCCGGTGAAGAACTCGGCAATGTCCTCGTAAGCCGACCAGTTGACGGGAACGCCGAGGTCGTAGCCGTACTTCGCCTTGAAGTCCGCCTTGTTCTTCTCGTCGTTGAACCAGTCGTAGCGGAACCAGTAGAGGTTCGCGAACTGCTGGTCGGGCAGCTGGTAGAGCTTGCCGTCAGGCGCGGTCGTGAAGGACGTGCCGATGAAGTCCTTGAGGTCGAGGTTCGGGTTGGTGACGTCCTTGCCTTCATTGGCCATGAAGTCAGTCAGCGAGCGAGCCTGCTGGTAGCGCCAGTGCGTACCGATGAGGTCGGAGTCGTTGACATAGGCGTCGTAGATGTTTTCGCCCGACTGCATCTGCGTCTGCAGCTTTTCGATGACGTCGCCTTCGCCGATCAGGTCGTGCGTGATCTTGATGCCGGTGATGGCGGTGAAGGCCGGTGCGAGAACCTTCGATTCGTATTCATGCGTGGCGATCGTTTCCGAAACGACCTTGATGTCCATGCCAGCAAACGGCTTGGCGGCATCAACGAACCACTGCATTTCCGCTTCCTGGCCGGCGCGGTCGAGCGAGGACATATCGCCGACTTCCGAATCCAGGAACTTCTTTGCGGCATCCATGTCCGCGAATGCGGAACCGGTGAACGCCAGCAACAGGACTGCCGTCGTCGTCAGAAGTTGCTTTCGCATTTTGATCCTCCCTTAGGGTTTTGCGATTGCGACTGCACGTGCGAAGGCCCCATTTCTCCCCGAGGCCTCCATTTTCTTTTGCCTTAGACGAAGCGGAACACGCCGATGGCGTAGACCACGGACAAGGCAAGAGCCCACCACAGGTTGGGACCGACAAGGCCCAGCCATGCGAGATGAATGAACGCCGAGCCGAGCAGCGACACGAAGAGCCGGTCGCCGCGGGTCGTCTCGAAGCGCAGGATGCCGACGCGCGGAGAACCGCCCGGACGGGCATATTCCCAGACCGCCATCAGCGCGATCAGAAGAAAGATCGTCAGGAAGAACATGGCCGTCGGGAACGACCAGGCCATCCAGCCGCCGGGGATCAGCGAGGCGAACCAGTCGCGCGCGCCGTCCTTGACGGGGATCGACATCACAAGGAATCCGGTGATGAGGGCGTAGATGCCGAGCACGGCGGCAAGAGCCACGGGCCAGCGGTTGTTGTGGTTGGCGACGGCGGCCATCGGACCCCTCCCCCTTAGACCCGGCCAAGGGCAAAGCCCTTGGCGATGTAATTGCGGACGAAATAGATCACGAGCGCGCCGGGAATGATGGTCAGCACGCCGGCTGCGGCAAGCACACCCCAGTCGAGACCGGAAGCGGAGACCGTGCGCGTCATCGTGGCGGCGATCGGCTTGGCATCCGTCGTCGTCAGCGTGCGGGCGATCAAAAGCTCGACCCAGGAGAACATGAAGCAGAAGAAGGCGGCGACACCGATGCCCGAGGCAATCAGCGGTACGAAGATGCGGCCGAAGAATTTCGGGAACGAATAGCCGTCGATATAGGCGGTCTCGTCGATTTCCTTCGGCACGCCCGACATGAAGCCTTCCAGGATCCAGACGGCGAGCGGCACGTTGAACAGGCAGTGCGCGATGGCAACCGCGATGTGCGTGTCGATCATGCCGAAGGCCGAATAGAGCTGGAAGAACGGCAGCACGAAAACGGCTGGTGGCGCCATGCGGTTGGTGAGCAGCCAGAAGAACAGGTGCTTGTCGCCGAGGAACCGGTAGCGCGAGAAGGCATAGGCCGCCGGCAGCGCTACGGAAACCGAGATCAGCGTGTTCAGCGCCACATAGATGATCGAGTTGATATAGCCGGAATACCAGGCCGGATCTGTGAAGATGACGGCATAGTTCTTCAGCGTCGGCGACTGAGGCCACAGCGAGAAGGTGCCGATGATCTCCTCGTTCGTCTTGAAGCTCATATTGACGAGCCAGTAGATCGGCAGCATCAGGAAGACGATGTAGAGCGTCGGCACGATCCAGGACAGGTCGCGCTTTGTGGCTGCGCGGGCGGAAAGCGTGTTTGCCTGTGAGGTCATGGTTTCCTCCCTCACGCCTGTTCGTCGCTGCTGGTCATGACCGTGTAGAAGATCCACGAGAACAGCAGGATGATCAGGAAGTAGATGATGGACATGGCCGCGGCCGGGCCAAGGTCGAACTGGCCGATCGCCATCTTGACGAGGTCGATCGAAAGGAACGTGGTCGAGTTGCCGGGACCGCCGCCGGTGACGACGAAGGGTTCGGTGTAAATCATGAAGCTGTCCATGAAGCGCAGCAGGAAGGCGATGAGCAGCACGCGCTTCATCTTCGGCAGCTGGATGTAGCGGAACACTGCCCAGCGCGAGGCGCCGTCGATCTTGGCGGCCTGGTAATAGGCCTCCGGGATCGAGACGAGGCCGGCATAGCACAGCAGCACGACAAGGCTCGTCCAGTGCCAGACGTCCATGACGATGAGCGTCGCCCAGGCGTCGAAGACGTCGTTGACATAGTTGTAGTCGAAGCCGAGGCCATCCAGCACGCGGCCGAGCAGACCGATATCGACGCGGCCGAAGACCTGCCAGATCGTACCGACGACGTTCCACGGAATGAGCAGCGGCAGCGCCATCAAAACGAGGCAGACCGGCACGCCCAGCCCCTTCTTGGGCATGTTGAGCGCGATCAGGATGCCGAGCGGAATCTCGATGGCGAGAATGATGCCGGAGAAGAGCAGATTACGGCCAAGCGCCTGCCAGAAGCGGTCGGATTCCAAGACGTCCGAGAACCAGCCCACGCCATTCCAGAAGAACGCGTTGTTGCCAAACGTGTCCTGCACCGAATAGTTCACCACCGTCATCAGCGGGATCACCGCCGAAAAGGCGACGAGCAGCAGGACGGGCAGGACCATGAACCAGGCCTTGTTGTTCCAGGTCTTGTTCATCGTCAGCCCTCCCTGCCGACACGCCAGCTATCGGCGTAGATGTTGATGGCAGCGGGATCGAAGGTAATGCGCGGCTCGGCCGGGATCTCGCCGTCCTCCGGCACGACGATCGCGATCGGCTTGCCGGCGAATTCGGCACGCACGATCTTCTGGCGGCCGATATCCTCCACCTTGCTGATCGAAACCGGCATGCCCTCGCGCGACAGCGAGATGAATTCCGGGCGGATGCCGAGTTCCGTCTTCGCGCCGACGGCGATCTGCGGCCTGTAGTCAAGCGTAAGCGTCTGCTCACCAATCTTGATGCTGCTGCCGTCGATGGCGGCCGGCAGCACGTTCATGCCCGGCGAGCCGATGAAGTAGCCGACGAAGGTGTGCTTCGGCTTTTCGAAAAGCTCGGCCGGCGTGCCGATCTGCACGATCTGGCCATCATACATGACGACGACCTTGTCGGCGAAGGTGAGCGCCTCGGTCTGGTCATGCGTGACATAAACCATGGTGAAGCCGAACTGGCGGTGCAGTTTCTTCAACTGCGAGCGCAGCACCCACTTCATATGCGGGTCGATGACCGTCAGCGGCTCGTCGAACAGGATGGCGTTGACGTCGTTGCGCACGAGACCTCGACCGAGCGAGATCTTCTGCTTCTGGTCGGCGGTCAGGCCGCGCGCCGTCTTCTTCGCCCAGCCGGCAAGATCGATCATTTCGAGGATGTCGCGCACGCGGCGGTCGACTTCCGGCTCGGCGACGCCGCGGTTGCGCAGCGGGAAGGCCAGATTGTCGTAGACCGTCATCGTGTCGTAGATGACCGGGAACTGGAAGACCTGCGCGATGTTGCGCTGCTGCGTCGACAGGTACGTAACGTCCTTGCCGTCGAACAGGATGCGCCCCTCGGACGGCTGCAGCAGGCCCGAGATGATGTTGAGCAACGTGGTCTTGCCGCAGCCCGAGGGACCGAGCAGCGCATAAGCACCGCCGTCGTTCCACTCGTGATGGACTTCCTTCAGCGAATAATCGGCTTCCGACTTCGGCTTTTCGCCGTAGGCGTGGCGGATATGGTCGAGGGTGATGCGTGCCATGGTCTCCTCCTCAGGCCGCCGCGCCGGCCGGTTCAGCGATCGCCCTGCCATCCGTGCCGAAGGCCATCAGATGGCGCGTGTCGACGTGGACGGAGAGGACCGCATCCGGCTCGATGTCGTGGATGCCAGGCGAGAGCATGACCCAGCGGCTGCCCTCGAATTCGATATGGATGAAGCTTTCCGAACCCGCGATTTCCGAAATCGCCGTGCGGACCTGAAGGCTGGCTGAAGCAGCACTCTGGCTGGCCAGCGAGAGATGATGCGGGTGAAACGCAATGGTGCAGGGACCGTCCGGCAATGCTGTAAGATGCGCCGGCACCGTCAGGACCGGCTTGCCGCCGATGTCGAAATGACCACCGTTCTTGGCAACCTGCATCGTGTTGAGCGGCGGATCGGCAAAGGTGCGGGCGGTGACGAGATCGATCGGACGACGATAGACGTCGATCGTGCGGCCGAACTGGGTGATGCGGCCTTGCGACAGCGCCGCCGTGTTGCCACCGAGAAGCAGCGCTTCGGAAGGTTCCGTCGTCGCATAGACGAAGATCGCGCCGGACGCGGCAAAAATCTTCGGCAGTTCGAGGCGCAGTTCCTCGCGCAGCTTGTAGTCGAGGTTGGCAAGCGGCTCATCGAGCAGCACGAGGCTGGCATTCTTAACGATGGCACGGGCAAGCGCCGTGCGCTGCTGCTGACCACCCGACAGGTTGAGCGGCGTACGGTCGAGATAGGGCGTCAGCTTCAGCAGATCGGCCGCCTTGCGCACCTCGCGGTCGATCGTGGCCGTATCAGCCCCCTTGATGCGCATCGGCGAGGCGATGTTCTCGTAGACGGTCAGCGCCGGATAATTGATGAACTGCTGGTAGACCATGGCGACGCCGCGGTCCTGCACGCGCACGCCCGTCACGTCCTTGCCGTCGAACCAGACGGAGCCGGAGGTCGGCTTGTCGAGACCGGCCATCAGCCGCATCAGCGAGGTCTTGCCCGACAGCGTCGGGCCAAGCAGCACATTGAGCGAGCCGCGCTCGAGCACGAGATTGGTGGGGTGGATATGTGTTTCCGCCCCCGCCACCTTCGCGATGTTTCTAAGTTCCAGCATTCCTATCTCCGTCGTTCCTCCCAGCCACCGGATCAGGGTGAGCTAGTGGGGCGCCGCCTGTGCAGCCGCCATGTAGTCCTCCAGTGCGGCCGCTTCCGCGGCCGTCAGATGCAAGCCTCGTTTGGTCCGCCGCCACAGCACGTCTTCGGCGTGCCGGGCCCATTCCTCTTTCATCAGCCAGCGCACTTCGCGCTCGTAGAGATCGCTGCCGAAATGCTGTCCGAGATCCGCCGCACTTTTCACGCCCTCCAGCAGGACTGACGCACGCGTACCATAGAGCCGTACGAGCCGGCGGGCATGGGCAGCGGCAAGGAACGGGAAGCGCGCGGAGAGTGCCTTCACTTCCGCATCGAAGCCATCGACCTTGAAATCGCCGCCCGGCAGGCGAGACGTCGCCGTCCAGCGGTCACCCTTGGCGCCGATCGATTCCGAAATCTTCTCCAGCGCCGATTCGGCGAGACGCCGGTAGGTGGTGAGCTTGCCGCCGAAAATATTGAGCAGGGGCGCCTGGCCATCACCGCCCTCGACCTTCAGCACGTAGTCGCGTGTCGCTTCCTGCGCCTTGCTGGCGCCGTCGTCGAAGAGCGGGCGCACGCCGGAATAGGTCCAGACGATATCGTCGCGCGTCACCGGTTCGGCGAAATATTCGCTGGCCGAGGCGCAAAGATAGCCGATTTCCTCATCGCTGATGCGGACATCGCGGGGATCACCCTGATAATCGCGGTCGGTCGTGCCGATCAGTGTGAACTCTTCCTGGTGGGGAATGGCGAACATGATGCGCCCGTCCGGATTCTGGAAGAAGTAGGCGCGCGGGTCGGAGAACTTCTTCTTCACGACGATATGGCTGCCCTGCACGAGGCGGACATTGTGCACATCGTTGCGGCCGAAGGCGGAGGACAGGACCTTATCGATCCAGGGACCGGCCGCATTGACCAGCATGCGGGCACGCACGGTCTCGCGCGTTCCGGTCTCGACATTCTCCGTCTCGACATTCCAGTGACCATTCTCGCGGCGTGCGGCGACGACCTTCGTGCCGGTGCGGATATCCGCGCCACGGTCGGCGGCATCGCGGGCGTTCAGCACGACGAGGCGCGCATCGTCCACCCAGCCATCGGAATATTCGAAAGCCTTGCGAAACAGCTTCTTCAGCGGCCCGCCGGCCGGATCCTTGGCAAGGTCCACCGTGCTGGTCGCCGGCAAAAGCTTGCGGCCTCCGATATAGTCATAGAGAAACAGGCCGAGGCGGATGAGCCAGGCCGGACGCGGCCCACCCTTCTGGAAGGGCAGCACGAAACGCATCGGCCAGATGACATGCGGCGCCATCGCCCAGAGCACTTCGCGCTCCATCAGCGCCTCGCGCACGAGGCGGAATTCGTAATGTTCGAGGTAACGCAGGCCGCCGTGGATAAGCTTGGTGGAGGCCGAGGACGTGCCGGAGGCAAAGTCCTTCATCTCGGCCAATACGACCGAGTAGCCGCGACCGGCAGCATCACGCGCGATGCCGCAGCCGTTGATGCCGCCACCGATGACGAAAATATCGCGGATGCCGTTGCCGTCCAAGTTCCCCTCCCATTTCGCATTGCACAATATGCGTGCAGTTGCGAAAGCAAGTGGAGTTAAAACGAAAACATTTCGAATGTCAAACGAATGCGAGAAGAAATAGCACGCCGTTGTGTCAGGCCTGTGAAGCGGTCTCCACGAGACGCACGTCGTTCTCCTGGCAAATGGCCCGGATGCCCTCGAAAGGACAGCTGTCGGTGATGAAAGTGTGAACTTGCGAGAGGTGGCCGATGCGCACAGGAGCGGTCCTTTCGAATTTCGTCGAATCCGAAACCAGGATGACATGGCGGGCATTCGCAATGATCGCCTGCGCCACCTTCACCTCGCGATAGTCGAAATCGAGCAGCGCACCATCCTCGTCGATGGCCGAAACGCCGATGACGGCGTAGTCCACCTTGAACTGGCGGATGAAATCGACGGCCGCCTCGCCGACGATGCCACCATCCGCGCCGCGCACCACGCCGCCGGCAATCACCACCTCGATCGAGGGGTAAACGCGCAAGCGATTGGCGACATTGATATTATTGGTAATGACCATCAATTCCTTGTGGTCGAGCAATGCCTCGCCGACGGCTTCCGTCGTCGTGCCGATATTGATGAAAAGCGAGGAATTATCGGGGATGACGGACGCTGCGGCGCGGCCGATCGCCTGCTTTTCCGGGGCGGCGATGGAACGGCGCGCCTCGTATTTGACATTCTCGTTGCCGCTCGGAAACAGCGCGCCGCCATGGATGCGCGTCAAAACCTTGTTGTCGCAGAGGTCGTTCAGGTCCTTGCGAATGGTCTGCGGCGTCACGGAAAAGCGTGATGCCAGGTCTTCGACGAGCACGCGGCCCTCGGTTTTGGCGAGATCCACGATCTCCGCCTGTCGACCCGTCAGAAACATAGGCACCTCCCACTGCTTTCGTTTTGTTTCATCATATGCAAAAACGAAAGCACATCAATTGATCGATCCTGCCTTCTTGGAGTGCGCGCCAGTTTTTGTGATACTGGGCGGATCGCAGGTGACCGGGAGGACAGACCATGTTTCATCCAGCCTTGTTCAAGGGCGCCAATGTCGTCGTGACCGGTGCCGGCCGCGGCATCGGCCTGGAGATCGCCCGGCAGTTCCTCGATTGCGGCGCCCATGTTCTGCTGCATGGCGGCCGTGCCCCGGCGGGACCGCTTCCGGAGTTCCTCGACATCGCGGTGGCCGAAGCCCGCGCCCATATCGTCTATGCGGACTTTCTGGAGGAAGGCGGCATCGGCGCGATCCTTGAGCGGGTGGACAGCCTCTTTCCGCATGTCGACGTGCTCATCAACAATGCCGGCACCATGGTCGGCCGCTTCCCGGCCGCCGATCTCACCGACGAACAGTACGAAACCGTCGTGCGCCTCAACCAGACCTCCGTCGTCGAGGTGACGCGCGCTTTGTTGCGGTCGCTGCGCCGCGCCCCGCACGCCGCCATCGTCAATACGGTGTCGATCTCGGCGCTAACAGGCGGCAGCCCCGGCTCGGCGATCTATTCGGCGACGAAAGCCTTCGTTTCGACCTATTCGAAGGGCCTTGCCCGTGAGCTTGCGCCCGACGGTATCCGCGTCAACTGCGTCTCGCCGGGCACCATCACCACGGATTTCCACGAACGCTACTCGTCCGCCGAGAAGCTGGAAGCGACCCGCAAGACGATCCCGCTGCAACGGCTCGGCACGGCGGAGGACTGCGCCCCCGCCTATCTCTTCCTCGCCTCCAACGCGCTGTCCGGCTACATCACCGGCCAGGTGCTGGAGGTGAATGGCGGCCAGCTCATCTGCTGACCGCAGCTGTCAGACCCGTCAGGCGTTGACGTCGACGACCACGCGCCCCTTCACCTTGCCCTCCAGGATCTGGTTGGCCAAATCCGGCAGGTCGGACAACCGGTGTTCGACCACCATGGCCTCCAGCTTGTCCATCGGCAGGTCGGCGGCGATGCGGTTCCAGGCATCGACGCGCTGATTGTAGGGGCGGTTGACCGAATCGATGCCGAGCAGGCTGACGCCCCGCAACAGGAACGGAATGACCGTGAAGGACGGCACGACGGCGCCCGCCGCAAGGCCGACGGAGGCGACGGCACCGTCATATTTCATCTGCTTAAGCACCCGTGCCAGCATATCGCCGCCAACGGCATCCACCGCACCCGCCCAGCGCTCGGATTCGAGCGGCTTGCTGTTCGGTTCGGCCAGTTCCGCCCGGTCGATGATCGTATCTGCACCCAATCCCTTGAGATAATCCGCCGTTTCCGGCCGCCCGGTGACGGCTGCGACCGAATAGCCGAGCCGCGCCAGAAGCGCCACGGCCACCGAGCCGACGCCGCCGGCTGCTCCCGTCACCAAAACCTCGCCCTTCAGCGGCGAAAGCCCGGCCTTTTCGAGCGCGGTGACGGACAACATGGAGGTGAGCCCTGCCGTGCCGATCGCCATGGCCTGCCGCGTCGACAGCTCCTCCGGCAACGGCACCAGCCAGTCGGCCTTCACCTTGGCGCGGGTCGCATAACCGCCCCACCAGACCTCCCCGACGCGCCAGCCGGTCAGCACCACCCGGTCGCCCGGCCGGTAGCGCGGGTCGTCGGAGGCCTCCACCGTGCCGGCGAAATCGACGCCCGGCACATGCGGGAAGGTGCGCACCAGCCCGCCCTTGCCGTTGATGCAGAGCCCGTCCTTGTAGTTCAGCGTCGAATATTCCACCGCGACGGTGACATCGCCATCGGGAAGCCGCGTGTCGTCAAGCGTCTGGATCGATGCCGTCACCGCGCCATCGGCGGCCTTTTCTACCAACAGTGCCTGAAACGTCATCCTCGTCCTCCTCGTTTTCGCTGCGTTGCACCAGATATAGGGCGCAGGGCATTGGTGCCGCCACTGTTCTTTTGTATCAAGGGAACGGAGGCGCTCTTCTGACATGATAGACAAGCTCGAATATTTCATCGCGCTCGCCCGCGAGCGGCATTTTGCCCGCGCGGCAGAAGAGCTCGGCATCTCGCAGCCGACACTGTCGGCGGCGATCCGCCAGCTGGAGGACCAGCTCGGCGTGATGCTCGTCGTGCGCGGCTCGCGCTTTCAGGGCCTGACGCCGGAAGGCCAACGCGTACTGGAATGGGCGCGCCGCATCGTCGGCGACACCCGCACCATGCGCGAGGAAATGCGCGCCGCGCGAAAAGGCCTGTCCGGCCATATCCGCCTCGCGGCCATTCCGACAACGCTCGCCATGGTGCCGCGCATCACCGCGCCCTTTCAGGAAAAGCACCCCGACGTCACCTTCTCGATCGTCTCCACGACTTCGATCAAGATCCTCGGCCTGCTTGAAAACCTCGAGATCGACGCCGGCCTGACCTATCTCGAAAACGAGCCGCTCGGCCGCGTCACCAGCGTGCCGCTGCTGCACGAGCACTATTGCCTGATCACCGCCAAGGGCAACGCCTTCTCCGATCGCAAAACCGTGACCTGGCAGGAGGCCGGCAGCGTTAGGCTTTGCCTATTGACTGCCGACATGCAGAACCGCCGCATCATCAACCGCCACTTCGCCGAAGCGGGTGTTACGGTCGAGCCATCGCTCGAAGCCAATTCGATGATTGTGCTGTTCTCCCATGTGCGAACCGGACGCTGGTCGAGCATCATGCCGCGCAATGTCGCAAAATCGTTTGGATTTCCTGAGGAAATCAGTATAGTTTCTCTCGTCGATCCCGAACCGCATCATACGGTCGGCCTCGTCGCCACCCATCGCGAGCCTTTTACGCCGCTCGTCTCGGCCCTACTGCACGAAGCGCGCGTGCTGGCGGAAAAGGGGATCGATTGATAGGAATTTCCTATCATCCAACGGCTTTCCTTTATTGACCCGCCGTCTCCCGGCTGAGAAGCTGTCGGGATTATCCGCGGGGATCGACAGGGTTCCGGTCTTCGCCGAAGAATTTCAATAGTATCGGCGCGACGGAACCCCTATTCTGCCCGTGGTTCATTCGTGTCGGTTGGGAGGCCTGGCCATGAATGTGCACGTTACCGGCAGCGATGTCGGCACTCGAACCCTGGCAATCGTCAGTGAACTGAAGGGTCTCGAAGGGCCGCTTCTTCCCATCCTGCATGAAATCCAGGCCGAGTTCGGTTATGTGCCGCAGGAAAGCCTGCCGGTGATTGCGCGCGAACTGAACCTGTCACGCGCCGAAGTACACGGCGTCGTTACCTTCTATCACGATTTCCGCGACCACCCGACGGGCCGCCATGTGCTGAAGCTCTGTCGCGCCGAGGCCTGTCAGTCGATGGGCGGGGACGCGGTGGCCGAGCGCATCAAGGCGCTGCTCGGCATCGACTTCCACCAGACGACGCTGGATGGTGCCGTGACGCTCGAGCCCATCTACTGTCTCGGGCTCTGTTCCTGCGCACCCGCCGCTATGTTCGACGGCGAGGTGCATGGACGGGTCGATGATGATCTTGCAAAAGACCTCATTGCGGAGGCCCGCCGATGACCGTTCGCATCTACGTTCCCCGCGATGCCGCAGCTCTTGCACTTGGCGCCGACCGCGTCGCCAAGGCCCTTTCGGCCGAGGCGCATTCCCGCAAGCTCGACATCGTCATCGTGCGCAACGGCTCGCGCGGCATGCACTGGCTTGAGCCGCTGGTCGAGGTCGAAACGGCCGCGGGCCGCATCGCCTATGGCCCGGTCAAACCGTCCGATGTCGCGGGCCTAATCGACGCCGGCCTGCTGGATGGCAAAGCCCACCCGCTCTGTCTTGGAGGGACGGAAGAGATTCCGTTCCTGAAAAACCAGACCCGCCTCACCTTCGCCCGCTGCGGCGTCATCGATCCCGTCTCGCTGAACGACTACAAGGCGCATGGCGGCCTGAAGGGCCTGGAAAAGGCCATCGCCATGGCCCCGCTTGATGTGGTCAAGGAGGTCACCGACAGTGGCCTGCGCGGCCGCGGCGGCGCCGGCTTCCCGACCGGTATCAAGTGGAAGACCGTGCACGATGCGCCCGGTGCGCAGAAATACATCGTCTGCAATGCCGACGAGGGCGATTCGGGCACCTTCGCCGACCGCATGATCATGGAGGGCGATCCCTTCGTGCTGATCGAGGGCATGGCCATCGCCGGCATCGCGACCGGCGCCACCAAGGGCTACGTCTATACCCGCTCGGAATATCCGCACGCCATCGCCGTGATGAACGAGGCCGTCGCGGTCGCCCGCGCCGCCGGCGTGCTCGGCCCTTCGGTGCTCGGCTCGGGAAAAGCCTTCGACATGGAGATCCGCGTCGGCGCGGGCGCCTATGTCTGCGGCGAGGAGACGGCCCTGCTCAACAGCCTGGAAGGCAAGCGCGGCATCGTGCGCGCCAAGCCGCCGCTGCCGGCGCTTCAAGGTTTTCTCGGTCGCCCGACAGTCGTCAACAACGTCATCTCGCTCGCCTCCGTGCCCATCATCATGGACAAGGGTGCCGCCTATTACCGGGACTTCGGCATGGGCCGCTCGCGCGGCACGATCCCGATCCAGATCGCCGGCAACGTCAAACATGGCGGCCTCTATGAGACCGCCTTCGGCCTGACGCTCGGCGAGATCGTCGATGAGATCGGCGGCGGCACGGCCTCCGGCCGCCCAGTGCGCGCCGTGCAGGTCGGCGGCCCGCTCGGCGCCTATTTCCCCCGCGCGCTGTTCGACACGCCCTTCGACTACGAGGCCTTTGCGGCCAAGGACGGCCTGATCGGCCATGCCGGCATTACCGTCTTCGACGACACGGTCGACATGCTGAAACAGGCGCGCTTCGCCATGGAATTCTGCGCCGTCGAAAGCTGCGGCAAGTGCACGCCCTGTCGCATCGGCTCGACGCGCGGCGTCGAGACCGCCGACAAGATCGCGCAGGGCATCGAGCCGGAGAAGAACCGTGAACTCCTCGCCGACCTCTGCAACACCATGAAGTTCGGCTCGCTCTGCGCGCTCGGCGGCTTCACGCCCTATCCGGTGATGAGCGCCATGACACACTTCCCGGAGGATTTCTCTCCGGCGCCGATGGTGGAGGCTGCGGAATGAGCGAGACGGAAAAGGTCAAAGGCCCGGCCTCCTATTTCCCCTCCATCGAGAAGAAATACGGCCAGCCGATCGAGCATTGGAAAGCCATCGTCCGCGCGCAGGATGGCAAGGCGCATATGCAGATCGTCGCCTTCCTCAAGGAAACGCACGGTATTGGCCACGGCCATGCCAATGCCCTCGTCGCGGCGACGCTCGCCGAGACGAAATCGTAAGAATTGAACCCAAGTCGCCGCTGAAACGCGGCGCGAGACGATCCGGAGGCTTCCATGTCCCTCGTTCCTGAAATCGACTTCGGCACACCCGCCGCCCGCTCGGAAAAGATGGTGACGCTCACCATCGACGGGAACGAGATCACCGTTCCCGAGGGCACCTCCATCATGCGCGCCTCCATGGAGGCCGGCATCCAGGTGCCGAAACTCTGCGCCACCGACATGGTCGATGCCTTCGGCTCCTGCCGCCTCTGTCTCGTCGAGATCGAGGGCCGCAACGGCACGCCCGCCTCCTGCACCACACCCGTTGCGCCCGGCCTCGTCGTCCATACCCAGACGAGCCGGCTGAAGAGCATCCGCAAGGGCGTCATGGAACTCTACATTTCCGACCATCCGCTCGACTGTCTTACCTGCGCGGCGAACGGCGACTGCGAATTGCAGGACATGGCCGGCGCCGTTGGTCTGCGCGACGTGCGCTACGGTTATGAGGGCGACAATCACGTCAAGGCGCGCAGCAATGGCGAAACCAATGCCCGCTGGATGCCGAAGGACGAATCGAACCCCTATTTCACCTACGACCCATCAAAGTGCATCGTCTGTTCGCGCTGCGTGCGCGCCTGCGAGGAAGTGCAGGGCACCTTCGCGCTGACGATCGAAGGCCGTGGCTTCGACAGCCGCGTCTCGCCCGGCATGCACGAACATTTCCTCGAATCCGAATGCGTCTCCTGCGGCGCCTGCGTGCAGGCCTGCCCGACGGCGACGCTGACGGAAAAGTCGGTCATCGAGATCGGCCAGCCGGAGCATTCGGTCGTCACCACCTGCGCCTATTGCGGCGTCGGCTGCTCCTTCAAGGCGGAAATGCGCGGCGAAGAGCTGGTGCGCATGGTGCCGTGGAAGGATGGCCAGGCCAATCGCGGCCACTCCTGTGTGAAGGGTCGTTTCGCCTATGGCTATTCGACCCACCGTGACCGTATCCTCAACCCGATGATCCGCGAAAAGATCACCGATCCCTGGCGCGAAGTGACCTGGGAAGAGGCCTATGCCCATACGGCCGCGGAATTCCGCCGCATCCAGTATCAATACGGCCGTGATTCCATCGGCGGCATCACCTCGTCGCGCTGCACCAACGAGGAGACCTATCTCGTCCAGAAACTGATCCGCGCCGGCTTCGGCAACAACAATGTCGATACCTGCGCCCGCGTCTGTCATTCGCCGACGGGCTACGGTCTCGGCCAGGCCTTCGGCACTTCGGCCGGCACGCAGAATTTCGATTCAGTCGAGTTCACCGATGTCGTCATCGTCATCGGTGCCAACCCGACGGACGGACACCCGGTCTTCGCCTCGCGCCTGAAGAAGCGTCTGCGCCAGGGCGCCAAGCTGATCGTCATCGATCCGCGCCGCATCGACCTCGTCTCCTCACCGCATATCAAGGCGTCGTACCACCTGCCGCTGCGCCCCGGCACAAACGTCGCGGTCGTCACCGCGCTCGCCCATGTCATCGTGACGGAAGGCCTCTACGACGAAAAATTCATCCGCGAGCGCTGCGACTGGTCGGAATTCGAGGACTGGGCGAGCTTCGTCGCCGAGCCGCGCCACAGCCCCGAGGAAACCGAAGCGCTGACCGGCGTGCCCGCCGAGACGCTGCGCGGTGCCGCC
Organism: uncultured Shinella sp.; assembly: GCA_965650295.1. Classification (GTDB taxonomy): domain Bacteria; phylum Pseudomonadota; class Alphaproteobacteria; order Rhizobiales; family Rhizobiaceae; genus Shinella. The sequence goes on from CBFGOD010000008.1 coordinate 21,822, forward strand.
CGCCTCTTCGCCACCGGCGGCAACGGCTCGATCTATTACGGCCTCGGCGTCACCGAGCACAGTCAGGGCTCGACCACCGTCATGGCCATCGCTAACCTCGCCATGGCGACCGGCAATATCGGCCGCGAGGGCGTTGGTGTGAACCCGCTGCGCGGTCAGAATAACGTGCAAGGCTCGTGCGACATGGGCTCCTTCCCGCACGAATTGCCGGGCTATCGCCACATCTCGGACGATTCGACGCGCGAGATCTTCGAAAAGCTCTGGGGCGTGACGCTCAACGATGAGCCGGGCCTGCGCATCCCCAACATGCTGGACGCCGCCGTCGAGGGCACGTTCAAGGGCATCTACATCCAGGGCGAGGACATCCTCCAGTCCGACCCGGACACCAAGCATGTCTCGGCCGGCCTGGCCGCCATGGAATGCGTCGTGGTGCAGGACCTGTTCCTGAACGAGACCGCCAACTACGCCCATGTCTTCCTGCCGGGTTCGACCTTCCTGGAGAAGGACGGCACCTTCACCAATGCCGAGCGTCGCATCAACCGCGTGCGCCGCGTCATGACGCCGAAGAACGGCTATGCCGATTGGGAAGTGACGCAGAACCTCGCCCATGCCATGGGCCTCGGCTGGAACTACAGCCACCCCTCCGAGATCATGGACGAAATCGCCGCGACGACGCCAAGCTTCGCGCTGGTTTCCTACGACTATCTCGAAAAGCACGGCTCGGTGCAGTGGCCCTGTAACGAGAAGAACCCGCAGGGTTCGCCGATCATGCACATCAACGGCTTCGTGCGCGGCAAGGGCAAGTTCATCCGCACAGAATATGTCGCAACCGATGAGAAGACCGGTCCGCGCTTCCCGCTCTTGCTCACCACCGGCCGCATCCTCAGCCAGTACAATGTCGGCGCCCAGACGCGGCGCACCGACAATGTGCTCTGGCACGAGGAGGACCGGCTGGAAATGCACCCGCACGACGCGGAAAACCGCGGCATCCGTGATGGCGACTGGGTGCGGCTGGCGAGCCGCGCCGGCGAGACGACGCTGCGCGCACTCGTCACCGACCGCGTCTCGCCCGGTGTCGTCTACACGACCTTCCACCACCCGCTGACGCAGGCAAACGTCATCACCACCGATTTCTCCGACTGGGCGACCAATTGTCCGGAGTATAAGGTGACGGCCGTACAGATCTCGCCGTCGAACGGTCCGTCCGACTGGCAGGTCGAATATGATGAGCTGTCGCGCCAGTCCCGCCGCATCAAGGGCAAGCTGGAGGCAGCGGAATAGGAACACCCGTGCCGGATTTTCCGACCCACAGCAAAGTCATCGAGACCGCCCGCCGCAACGGGCGGCTCAGCGACGGCGAACGCTTCGTGCCGGACGAAACCCCGGTCGCCTTCTCCTATGCCGGCTCCACCCATGCCGTGATGATGGCGACCCCCGCCGATCTCGAGGATTTCGCCACCGGCTTCAGCCTCACCGAAGGCATCATCA
>CBFGOD010000009.1:0-22408 GCA_965650295.1 uncultured Shinella sp.
CAGACCCGGACCGCGCCATGATGCAGCACCGGCACCTTGCCCGTCGGCGAGAGGTCGCGAAACTGCGGATTGCCGGCGGCGAAATCGAAGGGGATCACCTTGTCGGTGAAGGGCACGCCCGCCGCTTCCAACGCAATCCATGGCCGGAAGGACCAGGAGGAATAGTTCTTGTTGCCGATATAGAGAATGAGGTCTGACATTGGGGGCTCCTTGCGCGCGTCGGACCCTAGAGCGTCAGCACCCGCAGCACCAATGAAAAGGCCTGAACTCAGTCATAAAGGCATTTGATGTAATCGCCCGAACCGCTCGCGCGCCGCTCGATGAGCCGCGCCAGCCGCTGCAGCCCGCGCCCCGGCTTGCCGGCATTGCGCTCGATCGGATTGGGCAGCGAGACGGCGAGAAGGGCGGCCTGGCGGCGCGAGAGCTTTGCAGCGGGCACCTTGAAATGATGCTGGGCGGCGGCCTCGATGCCGTAGATGCCCGGCCCCCATTCGGCGATGTTGAGATAGATCTCCATCAGCCGACGCTTGCTCCAGACGAAATCCGCCGCCACCGCAAGCGGCAGCTCCATCGCCTTGCGCAGGAAGGAGCGGCCGTTCCACAGGAACAGGTTTTTCGCCGTCTGCATGGGAATGGTGCTGGCGCCGCGCGTCTGCTCGCCGGCCAGCGCCTCGTTGACCACCGCGCGCATCTGGCCCCAGTCGACGCCGGCATGGCGGCAATATTGCCCGTCCTCGGACATCATCACCGATTGCACGAGAGTGGGCGAGATATCCTCGAACTCCACCCATTGCCGGTCATAACCGCGCAAAAGCACGAGATCGCGCAGCATCAGTGTGGAGACGGGGCGGATGAAATCGATCGCATAGAGCACGATCAGCACATAGGGCAGCGCCACGAAAGCCACCACGGCAAGAACGATCCGTCGCCAGTTCCGGCGCAGGCGGGTCATCCAACCCTCCTTCTCGCCGGCCTCTGCCTCCGAAGTGTCCGTCTCTGCCCGTGTTTCCGGTACGATGTCCAAATGCCGGCGCCCATCCTTGCGTCGCTGCGCCTTCATACCGTCCCGGCTTGCCAAAAACCAGCGCTTGGCCGCGATTCTTTGCCGCCGTCCCGTCCTTCCCGTTGCCTCTGCCCGGCACCCATGCGAAAGAGCGGCCATGAGCGCACGTCAACAGGAATTCCAGGCCCGCCTGAAGGGCAACGCCGAAGCGGTCGAAGCGCTGCTGGCCGACCTGCTTTCCAGCGAAAAACAGCCGGACGAGATCGCCCGCCCCGAACGCCTGATGGCCGCCATGCGCCACGGCGTGCTGAACGGCGGCAAGCGCCTCAGGCCATTTCTCGTCATCGAATCGGCGGCGCTCTTTCCCGACGTTGCGCGCGAAACGGCACTGCGCATCGGTGCCGCACTCGAATGCATCCATTGTTATTCGCTGGTGCATGACGACCTGCCGGCCATGGACGACGACGACTTGCGCCGCGGCCAACCGACCGTACACATCGCCTATGACGAGGCCGCCGCGATCCTGGCCGGCGACAGCCTGCTGACGCTCGCCTTCGACATCGTTGCGGCTCCGGAAACACGCCTGCCGGATGCCACCAAGACCGCGCTCGTTCTGGCGCTGGCGCGCGCCGCCGGCATCGGCGGCATGGCCGGCGGCCAGATGCTCGATCTCGCGGCGGAAAAAATGGCCCCGGACGAGGACGGCATCGTCACGCTTCAGGCGATGAAGACCGGCGCGCTCCTGCGTTTCGCCTGCGAAGCCGGCGCGATCATCGCCGGCACCTCCGACGACGAACGGCGGGCGCTGCGCCGCTACGGCGAGACCGTGGGCCTCGCCTTCCAGATCGCCGACGACCTGCTGGATCTCACCGCCGATGCCGCAACCATGGGCAAGGCGACGGGCAAGGATGCCGATCGCGGCAAGGCGACGCTCGTGTCGCGCCGCGGCCAGGCCTGGGCGGAGGGCCGCCTTCAGGCGCTTGTGACGGAGGCCGAGGCGCTTCTTGCGCCATTCAGCCATCGGGCCGGAATCCTGATCGAAACCGCCCATTTCATTGCCAATCGCAGGAACTGACGTCATGAGCAAATTCTGGTCGCCGATCGTCGCCACGCTCAAGCCCTATGTCGCAGGCGAACAGCCGCGCATTCAAAACCTCACCAAGCTCAACACCAACGAAAACCCCTATGGCCCCTCGCCCAAGGCGATCGCCGCCATGCAGGCCGCCGTCGCCGACAGCCTGAAGCTCTATCCCGACCCCTCGGCGCTGGCGCTGCGCCAGTCGATCGCCCGTTTCTACGACGTCGATGCGGATGAAGTCTTCGTCGGCAACGGCTCGGATGAGGTGCTGGCACATGCCTTCGTCGCGCTGCTCAAGCACGACAAGCCGCTCGCCTATCCCGATATCACCTACAGCTTCTACCCGACCTATTGCCGGCTGTTCGGCATCGAGTCGGTCGAAATCCCGCTGAAGAACGATTTCACCATCGATCTTGCGGATTATGAGCGCCCCTGCGGCGCCATCATCATCCCGAACCCGAATGCCCCGACCGGTATCGGCCTGCCGCTGTCCGCCATCGAGAAGCTGGTCGCCGAACACCCGGACCAGCCCGTCGTCGTCGACGAGGCCTATATCGACTTCGGCGGCGAGAGCGCGATCCCGCTGACCAAAAAATACGACAACCTGCTCGTCGTGCACACGCTGTCGAAATCGCGCTCGCTCGCCGGCCTGCGCGTCGGCTACGCCATCGGCCAGCGTCCGCTGATCGATGCGCTGGAGCGCGTCAAGGACAGCTTCAACTCCTATCCGCTCGACCGCGTCGCCCAGGCGGGTGCCGCTGCCGCCATCGACGACCGCGAATGGTTCGACGAGACACGTGGCAAGGTCATCGAGACCCGCGAGCGCGTCACCGGCGCCTTGCGCCAACGCGGCTTCGAGGTGCTGCCCTCGCAGGCCAACTTCGTCTTCGCCCGCCACCCGGCCCATAGTGGCGAGACACTCGCCAAGGGCCTGCGCGACCGCGCCGTGCTGGTGCGCCACTTCGCCAAGCCCCGCATCTCGGACTTTTTGCGCATCACCATTGGCACGGCCGAGGAATGCGACCGTCTGATCGCGGCGATCGAAGAGATCGTCTGAGGTTTTCGGACAGCGTCTTCTCATTCGGCCTGGAAAGGCCGGATGAGAGGGACATGTGGTGCAATTCTCCGGCTTGGAGCCGGAAAAACGATCGATTATCGTTCGCTGAAATAGCAGCGGTGAACCATGACCGATCTCACGCCCTACCTGCCGCAACTCGCCGTCGCCTGGACGGCCTATTTCATCGCGACGGCCTCGCCGGGGCCGGCGATCATCGCCATCATCGCGACCTCGATCAGCCGGGGACGGCGGGCGGGTCTGGCGCTCGCCTCCGGCGTGCTGACCGGCTCCTATATCTGGGCGATCCTCACCGCGTCGGGCCTGTCCGCGCTCATCCGCACCTATGGCGAAGCGCTGATCGTCCTGAAGATCGTCGGCGGCTGCTACCTGCTATGGCTCGCCTGGAATGCCTGGCGCGCCGCACGCAGGAGTGAGGAAACCTACCGCGCGCAGATGGCGGCAATGCCGGCACTTTCGCTGCGCCGGCAATATCTAAAAGGTCTCGGCATCCACATCACCAATCCCAAGGCGATCTTCAACTGGATCATGCTGACATCGCTCGGCATGCCGCCGGGCGCTCCGGGCGGCGTCATGGCGACCTTCATCGCCGGCTGCATGGTTTTGGGGATCTGCGTCTTCCTCGGCTTCGCGCTGGTCTTCTCGCTCGGCCCGGTGCACCGCGCCTATCTGAAGTCACGCCGCGCCATAGAAGGCGTCATGGCCGCCTTCTTCGCTTTTGCCGGATTCAAGCTTTTGACGACGCGGCTCTGAGCCGCGCCAGGAAAACTGTCGCGCGGTTTTCCGTCCGGCGCGGCGGCTGGAAAGCTTACTCGGCCGCAGCCTGGCCCTGTCCGTAGCGCTTCTCGATATAGTCGTTGACCAGCGTCTCGAATTCGCCAGCAATGTCGGTGCCGCGCAGCGTCATCGCCTTCTTGCCATCGACATAGACGGGCGCGATCGGCAGTTCACCGGTGCCCGGAAGCGAGATGCCGATATCGGCATGTTTGCTCTCGCCCGGCCCGTTGACGATGCAGCCCATGACGGCGACCTTGAGGCCTTCGACACCGGGATATTTCTCGCGCCAGACCGGCATGTTCTTTCTGATATCGTCCTGAATTTTCTGCGCCAGTTCCTGGAAGACCGTCGAGGTCGTGCGCCCGCATCCCGGACAGGCGGCGACCACGGGGATGAACTGGCGGAAACCCATGACCTGCAGGAGTTCCTGCGCCACCTGAACCTCGCGGGTGCGGTCGCCGCCGGGTTCCGGCGTCAGCGAGATGCGGATCGTATCGCCGATGCCCTGCTGCATGAGAATGCCGAGCGAGGCCGAGGAGGCAACGACACCCTTGGTGCCCATGCCGGCCTCGGTGAGGCCGAGATGCAGCGCATGGTCGGAGCGCGACGACAGCATCGCATAGACGGCGATGAGGTCCTGCACTGCGGAGACCTTCGCCGAGAGGATGATGCGGCTCCTCGGCAGGCCGATTTCTTCGGCCAGTTCCGCAGACAGCAGCGCCGACTGGCAGATCGCCTCGCGCATCACCTGCTGGGCCGTGAGCGGGAAACCCTTGTCCTGGTTCTCGTCCATCAGCAGGGTCAAGAGCTCCTGGTCGAGCGAACCCCAGTTGACGCCGATGCGCACCGGCTTGTCGTAACGGATCGCCGTCTCGACGATGGCCGAGAACTGCTTGTCCTTCTTGTCCTTGAAGCCAACATTGCCCGGATTGATGCGATACTTCGCCAGCGCCTCGGCGCAGGCCGGATGGTCGGCAAGCAGCTTGTGGCCGATATAGTGGAAGTCGCCGACCAGCGGCACGTCGAGGCCCAAACGCTCGAGCCGCTCGCGGATCTTCGGCACGGCCGCGGCACTCTCGTCGCGATCGACCGTGATGCGCACGATCTCGGAGCCGGCGCGATGCAGGGCTGCGACCTGCGCCACCGTGCCATCGATATCGGCGGTATCCGTATTGGTCATCGACTGGACGACGACGGGCGCACCGCCGCCGACAAGCACGCCGCCGACATCGACACCGACGGACTGGCGCCGCGGCTTCGGTTCAAAGTCGAAGGAAAAGGACATTTTGGAGCCTCTTGCTCGAAAAGCGGCCAGCGCCCGCAGGACGCGGCCTTTGCCCTCAGGTGGATCAGGAAACCGGGCTTGTCAACCGCAAGGACGGGCACGCGCGACGATTTGATCGCCGCGCGCGGTTCGTCTCAGTGGTGCTCGCGCACATCCGCATGGATCGCGTGGCGCGACAGGAGGAGCACGACGATGAACAGCACCGGCAGGAGCGTGAAGATGATGGCAAAGCCGGTGTGCTCGGCGATGAAGCCGATGACCGACGGCGCAAAGAGCGAGCCGGAATAGCCCATGACGGTGGCGACCGACAGCGCCACGCCCTGCGCGAAGCCCGGCAGGTTGCCGGCCGCGGAAAAGGCGATCGGCACCATGTTGGAAATGCCGATACCGCAGAGTGCGAAACCGACCATCGCGATATAGGCGTTCGGCGCCTGGCCGGCGACGACCATGCCGATGATCGCCATGACCGTGCAGAAGCGCAGCGTCTTCACCGCGCCGAAACGGTCGCGCACATGGTCGCCGGCAAAGCGCATGACGGCCATGGTGAGCGAGAAGGCGCCGAAGGCGAAACCCGAGAGCGCCAGCGATGCACCGAGCTCATCACGCATATAGAGCGCACCCCAGTCGAGGATCGCGCCTTCCGGCACCATGGAAAACAGCGCCATGATGCCGATCAGCCAGGGCAGCAGGGTCATCGGCAGGCGCACCTTCTGACGCTCCTCGCTCGGATGCGGTGCATCGTGCAGCACGAAGGGCCAGATGAAGACGAGCGCGACGATGCCGAGCCCCGTCAGCAGCAGCGCATGGCCCATCACGCCCATCGTCTCGATGAGGAAGCCGCCGGTGGACGCACCGATGAAGGCGCCGAGGCTCCAGAAGGCGTGGCAGGACGACATGATCGCCCGGCGCATCGATTTTTCGACCTCGACGGCATTGCCGTTCATCGAGACGTCCATCGCACCCATCAGGCCGCCGAAGAAGAAGATCGCGACGGCGCCGACCGGAATGTTCGGCGCAATCGAGAGCAGCAGCATGGTCGTAAGAAAGAGGATCGTCGCACCCTTCACCGTGCGCGTCGTGCCGAAATGCGCAATCAGGATGCCGGCGATCGGCATCAGCACCAGCGAGCCGATGCCGAAGCACATAATCATCAGACCGAGGCCCGATTCGGAGAGATCGAGGCGGCTGGCGAATTCCGGGATTTTTGGCGCCCAGGCGCCGGCAAAGGTGCCGTTCAGCAGGAACAGGCCGGAGACGGCAAGCCGCGTCGAGGGGAAATAGGTCTTGGCGAAGGATTTGCCGGGAACGGCATTTTCGGGCGTCATCTTGGGAGTTCCATTGCTTGGGGGCTAGCTGGCCCGGATGGTTTCGATGCCGGCACTGGCCAGCGCCGCGGCTTCCGCGTCGTCCGCGTCCGCCTCGATGACGGCGCGCGTGACGCGGGAGAGCGGCACGACCGAATAGGGTGCCGCCGTGGAAAGCTTGTCGTTGGTGACGGCGATGAGCACGGACTTGCTGCGCGAGGCGAGGAAGCGCTTGAACTCGGCATCCTCGAAGGAATAGGCGGTGACGCCCGCTTCCGCATCGATGCCGCAGACGCCGAGCACCAGGATATCGGGGCGGAAGGCCTCCGCATCGCGCAGCGCCTTTGCGCCGACCGCACCGCCGACGGACGGATCGATCACCCCGCCCAGCTGGATCGTCCTGATATCGCGCTCGAGCACGGCCGCCGCGATGGTCGGCGCATTGGTCACCACTGTCAGGTCGGCGCCGATGGGCAGCGCGCGGGCGAGAGCGAGATTGGTGCTGCCCGCGTCGAGAAACACATTGGCGCCGGCCGGAATGAGTTCCGCAGCCGCGATCGCCAGTGCCGCTTTGCGCTCGCCGCCGATCGCGATGCGCTCGGTCATCGAGACCTGCGACTGCGAGATGCGCAGGGCACCGCCATAGACCCGGCGGCAGAGGCCGGCCGAAGCCATCTCGCGCAAATCCCGCCGGATCGTGTCTTCCGACACACCCAGTTCCTGCGCCAGCTCCGCCGCGATCACCCGCCCCGAGAGGTCGAGCCGCGTGCGGATGAGCGCCTGCCGCTCGCCGAGAAGAAGATCTTGTATCGACACCGCATCACCAAATCATGCACGATTGCGCTACAATGCGCACAATCAGGCATGAACGTCAATGAATGCGGATGATCACGTTTGTTTGCTTACGGCATCGTGCCGGGATAATCCGTCGCCGACGGTTCGTTCTCGGCGCCGTCGCCCAAAGCGCGCTGCATGAACACCGTGTCCAGCCAGCGCCCGTGCTTGAAACCCGTCGCGGTCATGCGGCCGGAATGTTCGAAGCCGGCGGCACTGTGCACGGCAATCGAGGCCGGATGCGCGCCGCCGATGACGGCGACCATCTGGCGGAAGCCGAGGTCCGTCGCGCGGCGGATGAGTTCGGCGAGCAGCGCCTTGCCGACGCCCTTGCCGCGCGCTTCCGGCGCCAGATAGACCGAATCCTCGACGAGCCAGCGATAGGCCGGCCGCGTGCGGAAGGCCGACGCATAGGCATAGCCGAGGATGAGGCCGGTCTGCTCGACGGCGACGATATAGGGATAGCCCTTGCCGGTGATCGCGGTGAAGCGCGCCTCCATCTCGTCGAGCGAGGGCGGATCGATCTCGTAGCTCGCAACCCCGTTCAGCACGGATTCGCGATAGATCTCGGTAAAGGCGGCGATATCGCCGAGGGCGGCAGTGCGGATGACGAAGCTCATGGAAGCCAACATTTGTTGAACAATTCCGCCGCGTTGTGCGTCCGCCCTTGCCGGAAAGCAAGACGAAAAAAGGGATGGGGTTAATCCCCATCCCTATCGTTCAGGTGATCCCGTCTTTCGGCACGGTCAGGCGCCGTAGACGATGAGCAGGTCCTTGGCGTCGATCTGGTCGCCGGCCTTGACCAGCACTTCCGAGATCATGCCGTCCTTTTCGGCATGCAGCGCCGTTTCCATCTTCATCGCCTCGATGGAGAGCAGCACGTCGCCGGCCTTGACCGCCTGACCGGCGGAGACCGAGACCGTCGAGATGACGCCCGGCATCGGCGCACCGAGATGGGCGGCATTGCCGATATCGGCCTTGCGGCGCACGGCGGACGTCGCCGCACGGTTGCGATCCGGCACCTTGATGAGGCGCGGCTGGCCGTTCAGCTCGAAGAACACCTTGACCATGCCCTGCGTATCCGGCTCGCTGATCGCCTGATGAAGGATGACGAGGGAGACGCCCTTCTCCAGTTCCGGCTGAAGCTCCTCGCCCGGTGCAAGGCCGTAGAAATAGGCCGGCGTCGGCAGGACGCTGACGGGACCATAGGTATCGACGGCCAGCGCGTAGTCGGTGAAGACCTTCGGATACATCAGATAAGAGGCGAATTCGAAGTCGTCGACCGGACGCTCCAGCTTGTCCTCGATCACCTTGCGCTCGGCATCGAGATCGGCCGCCGGCAGAAGCGAGCCGGGAACGGCGGTGTAGGCCTCTTCGCCCTTCAGCACCTTCTTCTGGAGGGCTGCCGGCCAGCCGCCCGGAGGCTGACCGAGGTCGCCCTTGAGCATGGAGACGACCGAATCCGGGAAGGCGATGTCCTTGGCGGGGTTCTCGACATCGGCGACGGTGAGGTCCTGGCTCACCATCATCAGCGCCATGTCGCCCACCACCTTGGAGGACGGCGTCACCTTGACGATATCGCCGAACATCTGGTTGGCATCGGCATAGGCCTGGGCGACGCGATGCCACTTGGTCTCCAGACCGAGCGAGCGGGCCTGCTCCTTGAGGTTTGTGAACTGGCCGCCCGGCATTTCATGCAGGTAGACTTCCGAGGCCGGCCCCTTGAGATCGCTTTCGAAGGCGGCATACTGGAAGCGCACGGCCTCCCAGTAGAAGGAGATGCGGCGGATCCATTCCGGATCGAGACCCGGATCGCGCTCCGAGCCGCGCAGCGCCTCGACGATCGAGCCGAGGCAGGGCTGCGACGTGTTGCCCGACAGCGCATCCATCGCCGCATCCACCACATCGACACCGGCATCGACGGCGGCAAGCACAGTCGCAGCCGCGATGCCCGACGTGTCATGCGTGTGGAAATGGATCGGCAGGTCGGTCGCCTCACGCAGCGCCTTGAACAGCACGCGGGCGGCGGCGGGCTTCAGGAGACCCGCCATGTCCTTCAGCGCGATCATATGCGCGCCGGCCTTTTCCAGCTCGCCGGCAAGGTTGGTGTAGTACTTCAGGTCGTATTTCGGGCGGGCGGAATTCAGGAGATCGCCGGTATAGCAGATGGTTGCCTCGCAGATCCTGTTCTCTTCCGCAATCGCGTCCATCGAGACGCGCATGTTGTCGACCCAGTTCAGGCAGTCGAAGACACGGAAGACATCGATGCCGCCCTTGGCCGCCTGACGCACGAAGTACTTCACGACATTGTCGGGATAGTTCTTGTAGCCGACGCCGTTGGCGCCGCGCAGCAGCATCTGGAGCAGCAGGTTCGGCGCATCCTCGCGGATGCGGGCAAGACGCTCCCAAGGGTCTTCCGTCAGGAAGCGCATGGAGACGTCGAAGGTCGCGCCGCCCCAACATTCCAGCGAGAAGAGCTGCGGAAGCGCCCGGGCATAGGTGCCGGCGACGCGGGCGATGTCATGCGTGCGCATGCGGGTCGCCAAGAGCGACTGGTGCGCGTCGCGCATGGTCGTATCGGTGAGCAGAACCTGCTTTTGCCCGCGCAGCCATTCGGCGAATTTCTTCGGGCCGAGTTCGTCGAGCTTCTGCTTGGTGCCGTCGGGGATATCGCCGTTGATATAGGGCACGACGGGCTTGGCGACGTCGGACGGCGGCTTCGGACGGCCCTTGGCCTCCGGATGGCCGTTGACGGTGACGTCGGCGATGTAGGTCAAGAGCTTCGTCGCGCGGTCCTGGCGCTTCACCTGCTGGAACAGTTCCGGCGTCGTGTCGATGAAGCGGGTCGTGTAGGTGTTGCTGCGGAATTTCTCGTGGCTGATGATCGCCTCGAGGAAGGTGAGGTTGGTCGCCACGCCGCGGATGCGGAATTCGCGCAAGGCGCGGTCCATGCGGTCGATCGCATCTTCCGCGCTCGGCGCCCAGGCGGTGACCTTTTCGAGCAGCGGATCGTAGAAACGGGTGATGACCGCGCCCGAATAGGCCGTGCCGCCGTCGAGACGGATACCGAAACCGGTGGCGACGCGATAGGCGGTGATGCGGCCGTAGTCCGGAATGAAATTGTGTTCCGGGTCTTCCGTGGTGATGCGGCACTGCAGGGCATGGCCGTTGAGGCGGATGTCCGCCTGCGCAGGCACGCCCGATGCCGGCGTGCCGATCGCCGCACCGTCGAGGATATGGATCTGCGCCTTGACGATATCGATGCCGGTGACGACTTCCGTGACGGTATGCTCGACCTGGATGCGCGGATTGACCTCGATGAAGTAGAAGTTGCCGCTCTCGACATCCATCAGGTACTCGACCGTACCGGCGCCGACATAGTTCGTCGCCTGGCCGATCTTCAGCGAATAGTTCGCCAGTTCCTGGCGCTGCGCCTCGGTGAGATAGGGGGCCGGTGCGCGCTCGACGACCTTCTGGTTGCGGCGCTGGATGGAGCAGTCGCGCTCGAAGAGATGCACGACATTGCCGTGGGTATCGCCAAGGATCTGGCTTTCGACATGGCGGGCACGCTCGACGAGCTTTTCCAGATAGACCTCGTCCTTGCCGAAGGCGGCCTTGGCCTCGCGCTTGGCTTCCGTGACTTCGCGAATGAGGTCCTTCGGATCGCGGATGGCGCGCATGCCGCGACCGCCGCCGCCCCAGGAGGCTTTCAGCATGACGGGATAGCCGATCTCGGCGGCGAGACGATGGATTTCGGCCTCGTCATCCGGCAGCGGATCGGTGGCGGGCACCACCGGCACGCCGACCGAGATCGCCAGATTGCGCGCGGCGACCTTGTTGCCGAGCTGGCGCATCGTATCCGGGCGCGGCCCGATGAAGGTGATGCCGGCGGCATCGCAGGCATCGACGAATTCGGGACTTTCCGACAGCAAGCCATAGCCCGGATGAATGGCGTCGGCGCCGGAAAGCTTGGCGACCCGGATCACCTCCTCGATCGACAGATAGCTTTCGATCGGCCCGAGATCACGCGCCAGATGCGCGCCGCGCCCGATCTGGTAGCTTTCGTCCGCCTTGAAACGGTGCAGTGCGAGTTTGTCCTCTTCCGCCCATATCGCAACTGTTTTCAATCCCAATTCGTTGGCCGCGCGGAACACGCGGATGGCGATTTCGGACCGGTTGGCGACAAGGATCTTGGAGATGGGCAAGTCGAACTCCTCATTGACTTGGTGGGGACTTGAAAACGGGAAATGCTGCACCCGCGAAGAGAATTATTAGCGGCTAATTTCGAAAGTGCAATTTTGTAGTCGTCAGGGAACAAAAGATTTGCGTCTCCGGCAACAATCCGGGCACGGCCAGGGGGTCTTTTTCCGCCATAGGTTGTCGTAAAAGAGGCGGCTGATGCGTTCGCGCGAAAATACTAATATTCAGGAGATCAGGCCGAGGCGGAAGGCGATGGCGACGGCGTGGTGGCGATTGCGCGCACCGAGCTTTTCCTGGATGCCATTCATGTACCAGTCGACCGTATGGCTGGAAATGCCGAGAACCCGGCCGATATCCGGGGAGGTCATGCCTTCGGCCAGCAGGCTCAGCGCCTCCATTTCGCGCCGCGTCAATTCGACGTCCACGACGGCCGAAAGGCGGGCCGCGAGTTCCGGATCGGCGATGTGGATGAGCTTCCAGTAGAGCCGCCGCGCGATGCTTTCGAAAAGGCCGATCTCGACACCCTCGAGCTCGATCGGCTTGCCGCCGAGGCTGAGGCTGCCGACGAGGCCGCGCCGTCCGTGCACGGGAAAGAGATAGCCGTCCTCCAGCCCATTCTGCCGCGCATCCACCATCATGCGCTCCATGCGCTTGCGATGCGGGCTCGTGCGGAAGGCGCTCAGCGTGTCGCGCCAGCGAAAACCCGCCTGCGCGTGGCCGAGATAGCGCACGGTCGGATCGACCTGCATGTAGCGCTTGCGGAGATAGGTTTCCGCCCAGCCCTGCGGCCAGCGCCCCGCAAGAAGCAGGCCGGACAGGCTCTCCACCGGCTTGGGCGCCTGGATAAGGCCGTAATAGTCGAAGCCGTAAAGCGTCAGCAGTCGCTCGAATTCGGCCGTCGTCTCCTCACGGCCCCGCAACTCGTCGATCAGTGCAAGGAACTGCACCAGCAAGTTGATCTTCATATGCCCTGCGCTTGGCGCGCCCCAATCGAATTCTGAGAAATAACCGGCCGGTCCCGGCCAGTCATGTCCCATTCATGTTACCCCGCATACACTTGGCAGGATCGAATGATGAAAATCAATCGGATAAGGACGTTGCGGCGAGCAAAACTCGAAACATCACGCAACATTTCATGTGAGTCATGAAATTTGCTCTGCCGCGAAGAACTTTCGCCCCTTGCGCTGCTTAATGCCTGTAGCGAAGGGATAAAGGGTGCGCATACCGCACCGCACAACAGGGTTTTGCCGGAAAGGCTCGCATTCGTGTCTTTGTTTCAGGTCTATGCAAGGGCGCTCAGCTATCTGAACGTCTACAAGCTCCGCGTTGGCTCGGTCGTCGCCGCCAACATCGTGCTCGCCGTGATCGCCATTGCCGAACCGATCCTGTTCGGCCGCATCATCGATGCCATTTCCTCCCAGGGGAACGTCACGCCGATGTTGCTGATGTGGGCAGGTTTCGGCCTGTTCAACACCATCGCCTTCGTGCTCGTCGCCCGCGAGGCCGACCGGCTGGCCCATGGCCGCCGCGCCAGCCTTCTGACGGAAGCCTTCGGCCGTATCATTTCCATGCCGCTCGCCTGGCACAGCCAGCGCGGCACCTCGAACGCGCTCCACACGCTGCTGCGCGCCTGCGAGACGCTGTTCGGCCTCTGGCTCGAATTCATGCGCACGCATCTGGCGACCGCCGTGGCGCTCGTGCTGCTCGTTCCGACCGCCTTCGTGATGGACTACCGTCTCTCGCTGGTGCTCGTCGTGCTCGGCGCGCTCTATGTGCTGATCGGCAAGGTGGTGATGAACCGCACCCGCGAGGGCCAGGCCTCGGTGGAAAACCACTATCACACGGTGTTCTCGCATGTGTCGGACTCCATCAGCAACGTTTCGGTCGTCCATAGCTACAACCGCATTGAGGCGGAGACGCGCGAGCTGAAGCGCTTTGCCGAACGGCTGATCAACGCCCAGTATCCCGTGCTCGACTGGTGGGCGCTCGCCAGCGCGCTGAACCGCATCGCCTCGACCATTTCCATGATGACCATCCTCGTCATCGGCACGGTTCTGGTGCAGCGCGGCGAGATCAAGGTGGGTGACGTCATCGCCTTCATCGGCTTTGCCGGCCTGCTCATCGGCCGCCTCGACCAGATGAAGGCCTTCGTCACGCAGATCTTCGAGGCCCGCTCGAAGCTCGAGGACTTCTTCACGCTGGAAGACGCCGTCAAGGAACGCGAGGAGCCGGCAGGTGCCGGCGATCTCGGCGAGGTCAAGGGCCGGGTCGAGTTCCGCAATATCAGCTTCGACTTCGCCAATGCCACCCAGGGCGTGCGCGACGTCTCGTTCACGGCCGAGGCCGGCCAGACGGTCGCCATCGTCGGCCCGACGGGTGCGGGCAAGACGACGCTGGTCAACCTCCTGCAGCGCGTCTACGAGCCGCAGTCCGGCCAGATCCTCATCGACGGCGTCGATATCGCGACGGTGACGCGCAAGTCGCTGCGCCGTTCGATCGCCACCGTCTTCCAGGATGCCGGCCTGCTCAACCGCTCGATCTCCGACAATATCCGTCTCGGCCGCGAGGGTGCGACGGAGGAGGAAATCATGGCGGCGGCGGAAGCGGCGGCGGCGAACGACTTCATCTCCTCGCGCCAGAGCGGTTACGACACCCATGTCGGCGAGCGCGGCAACCGCCTGTCGGGCGGCGAGCGCCAGCGTATCGCCATTGCCCGCGCCATCCTCAAGAACGCGCCGATCCTGGTGCTCGACGAGGCGACAAGCGCACTCGACGTGGAGACGGAAGCCCGTGTGAAGGCGGCGATCGACCAGCTGCGCCGCAACCGCACGACCTTCATCATCGCGCACCGCCTCTCGACGGTCCGCGAGGCCGATCTGGTGGTCTTCATGGATCACGGCCAGATCGCCGAGATGGGCACGTTCAACGATCTCAGCCACAGCAACGGCCGCTTCGCCGCCCTGCTGCGCGCCAGCGGCATCCTGACGGACGACGACGTGCGCAAGAGCCACACGGCCGCCTGAGCCTGCAAGGCCAGCGCTTCGGGCTGACGCCCCTTTTAACCGGCAGGGCCTCGCACGCCCTGCCGTTTTGCATTGGTGCTGGCGATCACGGCGGCCTGCCAGTCGAGATAGCGCGCATAGACGAAATGCAGCGCGATACCGGCCAGCGCATAGAGCGTGCCGATCACGGGGTTCTTGCCCGTGACGAACATCATGACCTGTCCGACCATCGCAAGGATCGTGCCGAAGATGAACACGGCGAGCGAATGCCGGCCGACGGCCACCAGCGGATGGGAAAGCGGCAGAGCCGCCCAGTTCGACAGAACCGGGATCGTCGCCACCAGATAGGCGCCGGCCAGCACATGCAGGAGGCGGGTGGTCGACAGGAAGGTCTTGTCGAAACCCGTCAGTACGGCCGGCAGACCATAGGAAAAGTCGATGTTCCACCAGGAGAATACGACCCAGAGCATCGAGACGAAGAGATAGGTGGCTGACAGCACCGTCAGAACGGCATTGCGCGGAATGCCCGTCCGCTTGGCCTTGAGCACGCCGACGAAGCCGATGACGAAGAGGAACTGCCAGGACAGCGGGTTGAGGAACCACTTGCCATCGTCGAGGAAATTCGACGGCGCGATGTGCCAGATACCGGCGCAGAGCCAGAGCGTGCCGGAGACGGCGATGAGAAGCAGCGCGCTCTGCCGGTAAAGCCAGAGGAAGCCCGGCAGCATCAGGAACAGCACGGCATACATCGAGAGGATGTTGTTATAGCCGAACTGGTGGCCGAGCAGCACCATGCTGACGACGCCCTGCTCGGTGCGGTCGACGACGGCGCGCAGGTTGATTTCCGAGATGAGGTCCTGACGGTCGAACCACAGGGCACCGCCGGCGAAGATCGCGAAGGTCAGGATGCTCGTCATGATATGGGCGACATAGAGCGTCAGCGCCCGGCGCAGAATGCGCAGCGTCACCGCCAGCCGCTCGCCGACGGCGAAACGCGCGCCATAGGCGAGCCCCACAGACATGCCGGAGATCAGCACGAAAGCCTCGGCCGAATCGGAAAAGCCGAAATTCTTGTGCGTCAGGTGTTCCAGATACTGGCCCGGAACGTGGTTGATGAAAATCGTCAGGAGGGCGATGGCCCGGAAAACATCGAGGCGCGTGTCGCGTTGCCGCGGCACGGCGCCCGTCAGTCCAGTTTTGTCTGTCATGTCAGTCTGATCCACATATGTGGATCAGAGCAAATAACCCTCGTTTGAAGATTTGATGACGGTGCCGTTCACATTTGCAAGCCATCCACCATCGTCACCGCGATCGACGCGGATCGTGATCTTCTTGCCATCAATGGCCAGGGTCGCACCATAGCCGTTCCAGGAGGAGGGCAGGACCGGATTGATGAAGAGGCGACCGCCTTCCTTGCGGATGCCGAGGATGCCCTCGACGGCCGCACGATAGAGCAGGCCCGCCGAGCCGGTGTACCAGCTCCAGCCGCCCTGCCCGGTGCGCTCGCCTTCGCCATAGACGTCGGCGGCGACCACATAGGGCTCGACGCGATAGCGTTCCGCCGCATCCGGGTCGAGTGCATGCTTGATCGGGTTGAGGATGTCGAAGCAGGCAAAGGCATCATCGGCCCGGCCCTGACGCGCCAGAGCCAGCACGACCCAGGTCGCGGCATGGGTATATTGCCCGCCGTTTTCGCGAACACCCGGCGGATAGGCCTTGATATAGCCCGGATCCTGCGGGGTCTCGGAAAGCGGCGGGGTGAACAGGCGGATGATCCCGTTTTCCCGGTCGACGAGGTTTTCCAGCACCGCGTCCATCGCCTGACGCGAGCGCTCCGCATCCCCTTCGCCGGAGAGAACGCTCCAGCTCTGCGCGATGGAATCGATCCGGCATTCGGCGCTTTCGGAGGAACCGAGCGGCGTGCCGTCGTCGAAATAGCCGCGGCGATAGTAGCTGCCGTCCCAGCCCGCCGTTTCCAGCGCCTGCTTGAGGCGGCCGAGATGGCCTTCCCAGGCTTCGGCGCGACCGTTGTCGCCGCGTTCGCGGGCAAGAGTACTGAAACCGCGTAGCGTGCCGGCGAGGAACCAGCCGAGCCAGACGCTGGTGCCGCGGCCGGCTTCGCCGACGCGGTTCATGCCGTCGTTCCAGTCGCCGCCCAGAATGAGCGGCAGGCCGTTTTCACCGGTCCGCTGGATCGCAAGGTCGAGCGCGCGGGCGCAATGCTCGTAGAGCGAGGCCTCTTCGGAAGAACGGCCCGGCTTGTAGAAGGAATCGTGCTGACCCTCGGCAAGCGGCTGGCCCTCGATGAAGGCGAGCTTTTCGTCGAGCACGGCACGGTCGCCCGAGGCGCGGCAGTAATATTCCACGGCATGGGCAAGCCAGACCACGTCGTCGGAGATCATGGTGCGCACGCCCGCACCGCTGTCGGGCAGCCACCAATGCTGCACGTCGCCCTCGACGAACTGGCGCGAGGCCGCGTTGAGGATCTGCTTGCGGGCAAGCTCCGGCCGGTGCAGCACGAAGGCGAGCGTGTCCTGCAACTGGTCGCGGAAGCCATAGGCACCGCTTGCCTGATAGAAGGCAGAGCGCGCCATGATGCGGCAACCGAGCGCCTGATAGGGCAGCCAGTCATTGACCATCCGGTCGAGCGCCGCATCCGGCGTCTTGACCTGCAAAGTGCCGGTAAAGTCTTCCCAGAAGGCCCGCACCGCCGCCATGACGGCATCGAAATCGGCCTCGCGGCTTTTCACCGCCAGCGCCTTGGCGCTGTCCGCATCCGCGGTATCGCCGAGTACGAAGAGCAGCTCGCGCTTCTCGCCCGGCTTCAGCACGATATCGACGGACAGAGCCGCGCAGGGATCGCCCATGCCGTCGGCGGCGCCCGAAAGCACCTGGCCCGCAGCGATGGCCGACGGCGCCGCGATATCGCCGCCCTTGCCGATGAACTCCCGGCGTTTGGCCGTGAAGCCCGCAAGCGGCGCATCGACGGCGAAGAAGCTGGTCCGGCCCGAAAAATCGAAGCTGTAGGGATTGGTGGCGAAGAGCGCGCCGCTCTCCTCGTCATGGCTGGTCAGCACGAAGGGCGCCGTCTTGGCAGGATTGTTGCCAAGCACCCATTCGACATAGCCGAAGACCGAGAGACTGCGTTCCGTATCGCCGGTGTTCTTCACGACGAGGCGCGAATATTTGACCGGGTCCTCGGGATCGACCGTCTGGACGAGATCGAGCTCGATGCCGTCCTCCCAGCTGCGGAAGGCCGTATAGCCGAGGCCATGCCAGGTCTCGAACTTCACCGACGGACGCTGCGACAGCGCCGCAAAGGGCGTCATAACCTTACCGCTGTCGCGGTCGCGCACATAGAAGGCTTCGCCCGGACGGTTGATGACCGGGTCATTGGTCCAGGGCGTCAGCTGGAAATCGCGCGAATTGCGGCTCCAGGTGAAGCCCGCACCTTCGGCCGAGACATGGAAGCCGAAGTCCTTGTTGGCGATGACGTTGATCCACGGCTGCGGCGTCGCTTCGCCGCCGCGCAGGCGCACGGCATATTCGCGGCGATCGGCGTTGAAACCGCCGAAACCGTTCCAGAAGGTCAGGCCCTCGCCGTCGATGACAACCGGCTCCGCCGCAGCCGCCGGCAGCTTTTGCGCAGCGGTCTCGGTCTTCGTGTCGTCTTCGCCGCGCGGCGTGGAGAAAAGCGTCGCCATGCGGGTGATCTGATCGGACAGCGTGCCGTTGCGCGCATGGAAGACGGCGCGGGCGGTGGCCAGCAGCGCCTGCCAGGTGGAGACCTCCATCAGGTCGCGGCGCACCGCGAAGATATGCTGGCGCATGCCGTCGGACTGGCCGCGCAGGCGAAGGTTCTCGCACATCTGGTCAAGCGTGTGCTGCATGTCCTGCGCATAGGACGACGCGCGCTCGTTGAGAATGACCAGATCGGCCGTCACGCCGCGGTGGCGCAGATAGTCCTGGGCACGCAGCGCCTCGCGGGCGACGTCGAGATCGATCTCGTCGTTGATGCGCAGAACGAAGATCGGGAAGTCGCCGGAAATCGCCAGCGGCCACAACGCCGATTGCGCCGTCAGCCCCGTCTGGATCGTGCCGGCATCGGCACGCAGGTGCATGTCGGGATAGATGAGATAGCGGCCGAGCATCTGGAAGCTCGCCGCCTCCTGCGAGGTCACGCCGACATGGCGCATATGCACCTGCGAGCGTGTCCAGGCATGGATCATTTCCTGGTTGAAGCTCTCCGGGTGGCGGTAGCGATCGATCGCGGAATCGACCTCTGCCCGGCTGGGCGCGGCAATCGTCCAGAAGATGACCTTGACCTTCTTGCCGGCCGGCACGCGCACCACGCGGCGCAATGCCAGAACCGGATCGAGCGTGTAACCGTCCGTGCCGGAGAGCTGCGCGCCCGGATCGAAGGCGGCGGCGGTGGCGAGCGTGCGGCCACGGCCGATGAAGCGGCGGCGGTCGGTCTCGATCTCGGTGCGGCGCGACGGGCCGGCATTGTCAACGATCAGATGGGCGATCGCCATGTCGGGCTCGTTCGGATTGCGCTTGTTGCGCTCCGCGCGAATGACGTCGCCACGCTTGCCGATCTCGGTGCGGACGAACATTTTCGAGAACAGCGGATGGGCGCTGTCGGCGTCGTCGGTCGAGATGACGGGCTCCATATAGGAGGTCACTTCGATGAAGCGGTCTTCCGTGCCGGTGTTGAGCAGCGTCAGGCGACGGCCCTCCGCGTCGTGCTCGGTGGCGACGATGACCTCGACCTCGCTGGTGAGCGAGCCGATCGTCTTGACGAATTCCGCCTTGTCGTCGCCGAACTGCGTCTTGGTCTTCTCGCCCTCGATGCGCTTGGGCTCCGCCGTGGCGGACCACCATTCGCCCGAGACGGTATCGCGCAGGAACAAGAAGGAACCCCAGCGGTCTTCCGTCGGATCGGGTTTCCAGCGCGTGACGGACTGGCCGTTCCAGCGCGAATAACCCGAACCGTTCGCCGTCAGCATCACCGAGTAATGGCCGTTCGACAGGAAGACGGTTTCCCGCTCCTTGGCGAAGGGGTTTTCGATGATGCGGATTTCCGGCCGCAACAGGTCGGCCTGTGTGCTGCCGACGGTTTCCGGCTCGCGCTTGGCATTGATGACCGGAATGTCGCGCGGCGCCTTTTCCTGCAGCAGCAATTCGGCCGCCTCGATGACCGGATCGGCATGGAAGCGTTCGCGCAGCGCGCCGTTGAAGACCACGTTGGCGACGGCGGCAATCGACATGCCGTGATGGTGCGCCATGTAGTTCTTCACGACCGCGCAGGTCTTGCCTTCCGGCACGCGGGTCGGCGTGAAGTCGACGGCATCGTGGAAGCCGTAGACGCCGAGAGCACCGAGCTTGCGCAGGCGCTCGAGGTTTTCGAGCGCCTCCTCCGGCGCATATTGCGCGGCGAGCAGCGAGGCATAGGGCGCGATGACGGCATTCTGGCCGAGACCGCGCTTCAGGCCGAGCGTCGGCACGCCGAAGTTCGTGTACTGATAGGTCAGCTCATGGTCGCGGGCATTGAAGGCCGCTTCCGAAATGCCCCAGGGCGTGCCGAGGCGGCGGCCGTGGTTCATCTGTTCCTTCACCACCAGATTGTTCGTCTGGTTGAGGATGCCGCCCTGGCGCTCCTGCATGACGAGCGGCGGCATCAGATATTCGAACATCGAGCCCGACCAGGAGACCAGCGCGCCCCGCGAGCCGACCGGCACGACCGGACGGCCGAGCTTGTACCAGTGCTCGGTCGGCAGATCGCCCTTGGCGATGGCGAAGAGGCTGGTGAGGCGGGCTTCCGACGCCAGAAGGTCGTAGCAGGCCTCGTCGAGTTCGTTGGTCTCGACGCGGTAGCCGATGGAGAGCAGGCGCCGTTCCGGGCGGAACAGGAAGCCGAAATCCATCGAGAAGGCGATATCGCGGGCGCGGTCGCGCAGCACGACGAGCCGGTCGCGCAGGCCTTCGATCGAGCCGAGGTCGAAAACGCTGTCGGCGATATGCGCCTCGCAGGTCGCGACCAGCGCGCCCGCCCATTTGGCCAGCTCGCCGCTGTCGGCCGACTTGATCTCGTGGTCGAGATTGACGATCAGCTTGTTGACGTCGCGTGCCAGCACCGAGAGGTTGATGACGCGGATCGAGGCGAATTCGTGCTCGCGCTTGACCGCGGCGAGCGCGTTGTGGAAGCCGACGATGCGCTCCTCGATGAGGCGGCGCAGCGGACGCACGGTCTTGCGATCATCCGGCAGCTTCTTCAGCGTTTCCGAGAGGATCGAGGCGACGTCGCCGATACCGTCGAGGCTGCCCTGCAGATGCGCCGAGGGCGCTTCCGCCCATTCACGGCACATGGAGGAGACGGCGATGAGGTGGCCGGCAAGATTGCCGCTGTCCACGGCCGAGACGTAACGCGGACCGAGCGTTTCCAGCGTGTTGGTGCGATACCAGTTGTAGAGATGACCGCGATATTTCGGCATGCCGTCGATGGTGGCGATGGTCTGTTCGAGGCGGCGAACCGTCTCCTCGAACGAGATCCAGCCGAAATCGCGGGCGGAAATGGCGGAGAGCAGATAGACGCCGATATTGGTCGGCGAGGTGCGCTCAGCAAGCACCGGCTGCGGCGTTTCCTGGAAATTGTCCGGCGGCAGGTAATGCTGCTCTGCCGTGACGAAATCCTCGAAATAGCGCCAGGTGCGGCGGGCATATTTGCGCAGCTCCGTCGCGACATAATCGGACACGACGAGCTGGTCCTCGGTCTCGGCCGTCTGGCTGACATACCAGGCAATGGCCGGCGAGAGCGCCCAGACGAGGGCGAAGGGCACGCCGATGAAGGGCAGGCCGGTATCCGAGATCGTGGCGAGCGCCACGGAGAGCACGGCAAGCGCCGGCGCCTGCCACATCGCCTTGTAATGATCGAGGATGCCGCCGCGTGCGGCGCTGTCGGCCTGCGCGGCCGTGCGCCATTCCAGCATCAGCTTGCGGCTGACGAAGGTGCGGTAGATCGAGCGCACGATGGCGTCCGCCATGAGTGCCGCCGAATGGGCGATGAAGGCGATGCGCAGCGCGACCTGCGCATTGGAGGCGCGGATATCGGAGATGACCCGATGCACATGGGCGCGCGCGACGATATCGCCGCGGCGCGGCATGATGCCCGAGATCAGCGAGAGCGTCGGCGCGACGAAGAGCAGGAAGATCAGCACGAGCTGCCAGATCAGCGCCTGGCGCGGCTCCATGTAATACCAGCCCATGACGGAGGCGACGAGCCAGCCGATGGGAATGAGGCTGCGGCGCAGGTTGTCGTACATCTTCCAGCGGCCAAGCATGGAAATGCCGTTTGCCGGGCTGAAGAGGTAGGGCAGGAGCTGCCAGTCGCCACGCGCCCAGCGATGCTGGCGCGAGGTTTCGGTGCCGTAGCGGGTCGGGAAGTCCTCGATGAGCTCGACATCCGTCACCAGCGCGCAATGCGACAGCGATCCCTCGAGCAGGTCGTGGCTGAGCACTTCGTTTTCGCCGATACGGCCCTTCACGGCCGCCTCGAAGGCGTCGACGTGGTAGAGGCCCTTGCCGGTAAACGTGCCTTCGCCGGCGAAGTCCTGATAGACGTCGGACACGGTGAAGACATAGGGGTCGACGCCGCGGTCGGCGGAGAAGATGCGCTGGAAGGTCGAGGCTTCCTTGCCGGTCGTCAGAGACGGCGTGACGCGCGGCTGGAGAATGCTGTAGCCGGCGGTGACCTTGCCCTTTTTGGCATCGATGACCGGACGGTTGATCGGGTGGTGCAATTTGCCGACGAGCTTCGTCACGGCATCGCGCATCAGGCGCGTGTCGGAGTC
>CBFGOD010000010.1:0-22298 GCA_965650295.1 uncultured Shinella sp.
GCGGCAATCGGCCGTCACGCTGCCCGCGCGCCGCGCCGTGCGCACCCCACGCTGTGGCCGGGCGGCAACCTCTTCGACGACCTCACGGGTCATGAGGCGCTGCTCGGTGCGTGCCACCCGCGGCTGGCGTTCGGTGGTCACCTGCGTCTTCTCGTCCGTCGCGTCCTGTTCACCAAGCCTTGCTATGCGCTCGGAACGGCCGGCCCAGGCCTGCTTGACGGCGGCGACACCCGCTTCATCCTCCAGGCGCAGCCTTGCGACGCCGAGACCATAGGCAGCAGGCTCATAGTCGGCCTTCCATTTCAGCACCTGGGCGAACCATTCCTCAGCCGTCGCCGACTGATCCATGGCCAACGCATACCAGCCGAACTGCTCGCCCGTCTCGGGATGTTTCTCCTCGAGCGTCACCTGCGCGATGCGGCTCAGCACCTTGGTTTCGAGTTTTGGCGGCGGGTCGAGGGCCAGAAGATTGGTGGTCGCGGCCAGATAGGTCTGCATCGCCTGGTCGGAGGTGGTGCGCCAGGCATACATGACATCCTCGGCCTCGCCCGGCATTTTGCGGGCGAGAAGGATCAGTGCGAGGCCCTGTGAGGCGGAGGCGGAATCCTCGACGGCCCGCGCCTTGCGGAAGAACGGTTCGGCAGCCGCGTTCTGGTCGCGCCGCAGGTGATACCATCCGAGCAGCAGCGCATCGGAGGCAAGCCCCTCGTCCGTCACCAGCTTTTCGACCAGCTTCAGATAGGCGGGCGCCACGGTGATTTCGGGGTCCTCGTCGCCCTCGCCGACGAAACGGCGGGCGAGGTCACTGCGGATCGCATCGAATTCCTTGACGCCGTCAGGCCCGGCGCGCTCCCGCGCGAGAAGGTCCTGCATGTCCTGATAGCCGAGCAGCGTCGAGGCCTTCTGTACGGTTGCCACGCGCACCGGTGCATCCGTGCAATTGTCGAGCATGTAGCCATAGGCATCCTTGGCGCGCTGCACGCGGTCGGTCTTCACGAAGGCCTCCGCGACGCGCCAGAGTACATCGGCATCCGAGCATGTGAGCAGGCTCGGCGTCTCCGCACCGAAGCGCACGACATCCTCGCTCTTGCCGGCATTGGACGCGGCGACGAGCGCGGCACGCTTTTCCGCGACGTCGAGGCGCTCGACCAGATCGGCCGGCGGCGTCCATTGCGGCTCGTCCTTCTGGCGCTTGGTGATCGCCGCGCGCACATCCGCATAGCGCGACTGGCTGTAGAGCGCCCACATCTCCTCCAGCTGCTTGTCCTCGTTGACAGGCACGGCGAGCGGATTTTCCGGTGGGGTCCAGGTTGGGTAAAGCGCCCGCAGGCGCGCAATCTCGGCGTTCAAACGGGCCGTATCGCCGCGCGACGCGAAATAGCGCAACGCGCTCTCATCGACGGCGGGGCGGCGTTCGACGGTTTCGACTGCTTCGATGGCGGGTGTTGTGCTGGCCTGGCCGCTCTCGGCCTGCGCGATCTCCAGCCGCGATTGCTTGGTCGCCGGGGTCGCGACCTCGTCGGTACTGCCGGTTGCCACGTTATCCGTGCCCACGCCGAGACGTGGCATGCCCTTGGTTAGACTATCGGGCACGCCGAAGGACAGGCCGGCGACACCGGCCGCTCCAGCCGAAGCAAGGACGACCGCCATGAGGATCGACTTCATGCCGAGCTTCCTTCGGTACACATCAACCATACGGCTCCTCCACACCGCAACGACGCGCATAGGGAACGCCAAGCGCCCTTCCGGAGAAACCAACGAGCTTCGATAAAACCGCGATAGGGTTAACCGGCGGTAAACAGACACCCGTCAGTGTTGCGGGGGGCCGCTAAAGCGGCCGGCCAAAACGCCGCAAGAGCCCCGATGTGGCAATGCCCAGGAGAATGGAAAGCGCGCAGAAAACCAGGGCATAGGCGAGGATGTTCGACGACAGCCAGTTTGCCGCGATCAGCCGCAAATTGGCGAAGGTCCACGGCTGGGTCGCAACGAATCGGGTGCGGCTGACCGCGCGCGTATCGAGTGTCTCGGCATCCTTGCTCTCAAGCGTCATATAGCCGTCGAGCTGCTGCCAGCGGGCATCCTGCGCCACGGCGTCCATGCCGGCGCGAAGATCCGCACCCGTCGGGGCCGAGACGACCGTCCAGACGGCCGTGCGTTCGGGACTGTCACCCTGCGCAACCAGGAAGCGCGCCGCGTCATCCGGCGCGACCTGCGCCTCATCGCCGGGCAGAAGTCGCAGCGAGGACAGCGAGATGTCGAACGTCTCCTGCAGCCATGCTTCGAGCGCCGAAATCTGCCCGCGCCAAGAACCGCCCCGCACGCGCGATTGCCATTCGTTGAGAGCATCCTGCGTCGCCCCCGGCCCCGCGCCGTCATCGACGGCACCGCCCCAGCTTGATGCGCTCTCGGCCTCGATATGCGTCTGGCCGAGCACCAGCGGGGGAAGCTGCGAGATCGTGCCGAAGAGGATGGCGTCCCGCTCGCCGATCGCGAGCGCTGAGGATTCCGGCCGCACCTGCACCGCCCGGCCGCTTGAAACAGCCATTTTGCCGAGGAAGGTCGCGCTCGTCGACAGCGTGTCGGTATCGAGACGGTCGAGATAGAGTGCAATCGGGTCGACGGCCCGCGAATAGGGAAAACCCGTGCCCGAAAGTGCGGCAAGGTTCGGCAGTTGCGCAATCCGGGCAAAACGCGGCATGCGGAACTCGGATGTGTCGAAGAGAGCGAAGCGCGGTTCCTCGGAGGCGCTCGAGCCGGGCGCACAGACTTTGTCGGCGGCCGTCATCAGCACGGTCTCGATGTCGATGTGGTTCGGCCCCGGCCGAAAATGCCGCATGGTCACGCGGATCGGCAGATGCCGGAAAATGCCGCCATTGCGATTGGTGATCGGCACCGTCGAGGCGATATTGCCGTTGACGTAGATATCGACATGGCTGCCAGGCTCCACTTCGGCCGAATAGGCGGCATCGAGCAGCAGCGTCGCCTCTCCATAGGCACCGGCGTAAAAGTCCGAGGGAATACCGACGTCGAAGCTGGTGCGCAGGCGCCGGCCGCTGAACTCGGCGGTGCGCACGCCGAGCGACGCGAGCTTCAACGTCGTCTCGCCTGTCAGAAGCGGCATTTCCGCGGCGTTGCGCTGGCGCACGCTCAGCGCCTCTCGCGTCACGCCGAGCGGTCGGTCGATGGGGGAAACCATCCCCTCCACAGCCCCTTCGATCGATGGCCAGTCGGGTCCGCTGACGACGAAAACCTTGCGGTCGCCCGAGGGCACATCGATGAACGTGGCCACAGCCGACGACCGTGCAGAGGCCGGCAGGCTCGGCAGCAGCGGGGCAAGGTCCGCCGCGGTGCCGACCACGACCTGTAGCTCGCCCGCTCCGCCCTTCGCGGGCAGCGTATCGACCACATTGAAGGTCTGGTTCGGCATCTTCGCCATCAGCGCGAGGCCCTGGCTTAACCGCATCAACGCATTCGTGGCAACCGGCTGGCCCATTTCGGGCACGACCATGGTGAATGTCGTGCGCCCATCGGGACCGACGCCGATACCCGCGATGTCGTCGGTCGTCAGCAGCCGCCCGCTGGTATCGCGCGGCACCGTCAGGTAGGTGCGCGCCGGGTCGAGCGACGTCCACAGATCATAGGTCGAGCGGATCGTGCAGTCGGTGCGATGCCTCTGCACGGCGTTGAACGTCACACGGTTGACGCCCGGCCTGAGCAAGCCCGCCGGCAGGTCGAAGCGCATGTCCTTCGTGCCCTCGGGCGACTGGACGGGCATTTCGCCGACCGTCACGTCGTTGACGATGACGGTCAGGCTGGAGACTTCGGGCGCAACGACGACGGCATTGGAATAGCCGAGGCTGATCGACGTCGCCGCGGCCGCCTGTTGCGGCGTCAGATAAACCGGAAAGGAGCGGCTCGCCGCCTCGCCTTCGAGCAGCAGCGAGATTGCCGGGATGATATAGCGCCGCGTCGCGGTATCGGGAACCTCCGCTTTCTTCTCCGGCACCTTGGTTCCGACCGTCGGGGTGGCATCATCGATGACGACAGGTTTCGTCTCCGTATTCGGGCCGCGTTCGCCCGACATATCGAAGGGCGTGGCCCCCTGTTGGGCGAAGGCCGCCGATGCGGACAGCATGAAGGCGAGGCCGAACAACGCGGCCCTTGGCGCAGAGAAGCTCACGACGCGCTCTCCCCCTTGCGCCCACCGCCGAAGCTGCGCACGAAATAGATGAGCCCACGGCTCGTCTGGTAGGCGGCGATGCCGAGGAACCAGAGCGTGCCGCGGAAGAGGCCGGGATTGTAGCGGCGCGAAACCTGGAAATCGCTCCACTGGTTGGAGTTGGCGAAGATGAGATCGGCGACGAGGGAATGGTGGCGTGCCACCTCCGGCATGAAGCGGCACCCGACGGCCAGCACGCTGCCCAGGCTTTCGACATTGCGCACTTCGACGGGCAGCGTTTCCTCTTCCGTCCCGCCGGAGGGCGTGAAGCGCAGGTAGCCACGCGTGTTCATATCCACCTGCCCCTCGAGCCCGAAGACCTGCACGCGCGCACCATTGGCCGAGACATTCTCGAGAGTCGACGGATAGTCGCGGCCATTCATGACGAAGGTGCAGCGGCGCTTGACCGTCACGCGCCGGCTGGCCGCTCTTTCGCTACGCTCGGAGACAACACCGAGCGCGCAGCCCGCGATCAGCAGATTGAGCAGGTTCCAGGCGCCGACGACGAACGTGACATCGGCTTTGTAAGGCTCCGCATAGAACCGGTAGACGCTGATGAGGAAAGCGACGAACAGCGCGCCGAAGATGACGAAGAACGGCCGGCTGATTTCCGACAGGCGCGACACGCTGATCGACTCGTCCTTCGCCGTCACCTTGAAGGTCGGCTTGGTCGGGTTGAGCATCACGGACACGACGGCGGGCAGCAGATGCACGCTCTGCACATATTCGTAAAGCTCGGAGATCCATGGCCAGCGGAACGACCCGTAGAGGTAGTTCTGCATCATCAGGTTCACGAGCATATAGGCCAGCGTATAACCCAGGAATTCGCCGCCGGAGGCCGTGAAGATTTCGAGGTCGAAGAAGAGATAGAAGAGCGGCGCGACGAGGAAGATCGTGCGTGGAAACGGAAACAGCCAGAACAGCATGGACGACATGTAGCAAAGCCGCTGCGGCACCGAGAGCCCGCCCTTGAAGAGCGGGAAGCGGAAGCGCAGGATCTGCATCATGCCCTGCGCCCAGCGGCTGCGCTGGCCGATGAAGCTGGCGAAGGTTGCCGGCTGCAGGCCGGCGATCAGCGGCTTGTCGACATAGACGCTGTTCCAGCCGCGCGAATGCAGCGACAGCGCCGTCTCGCAGTCCTCGGTGATCGACAGGCCCGAGAAACCGCCGACCTCGTTGAGCGCCGTGCGCCTGAGCACCGCAGCCGAACCACAGAAGAACGACGCGTTCCATTTGTCGAGGCCGCGCTGGATGATGCCGTAGAACATCTCGTTCTCGCTCGGCATCTTCTCGAAGGTGCGCAGGTTCCGCTCCAGCGGATCCGGATTGAGGAAGAAGTGCGGCGTCTGGACGAGGAACAATTTTGGGTCGTCTGCAAAAAACCCGACGGTCTCGCGCAGGAAATCACGGGCCGGCGCATGGTCGGCATCGAAGATGGCGATGAGTTCGCCCGTCGAATGCTGCATGCCGTTGTTCATGTTGCCTGCCTTGGCATGCTCATTTCGGGCGCGTGTCAGGTAGTTGACGCCGAGATCCCGGCAAAGGTCCTGCAATTCGCGGTGCCGTGCCTCGGCGGTCTGCGCCTCGATCACCGCGGCCGCATTGCGCTTCTGCTCCGTGCCGCCATCGTCGAGCAGCCAGATCGTCAGCTTGTCGGCCGGGTAGTCCATGGCCTTGGCGGCGGCGAGCGTGTTGGCGAGAAGGCCGATATCCTCGTTATAGCTCGGCACGAAGACGTCGACGGAAGGCAACCGCCCCTCTTCAGCCCTGCGTCCCTTGCGCGGCGGCAACGGCATCGACACCACGAAGAGGCTGAGCGCCAGCATCATGACGCTGTACATTTCGGCGAGATAAAGCAGGAAGCCGGGGATGAAGTTTTCAAGCTGGTTCAGCGGCGGCAAGGTGCTCGTCGTACGCCAGTAGACATAGCGCAGCACGATGGCGGTGCCGAAGGCAAGCGCGATCAGGCGCCAGATGCCTTCGGCCCTGAGCACTTTGATCACTGCCATGAGGGTGACGACCGCGATACTGGCGATCAGCTGGGTCTGCAGGTTGATCGGCAGCGTAATGACCAGGATTACGACAGCAGAAACAAGCGCCCACAGAATGATCGTGCCGGTATGTCTCATATGCCGTCCTTCGCCATCATAGCGTTCCAGCCCGGACCTTACGCACCATTATGTTAAGGAAAAATTAGGCTGGATGACCGCTTTGTCAATTGCAGGTTGCCGATCCCGATGCGCCCGTAACGCAGACGGGCGACGGCACCACGATTGCATCCTCCCCCGATGTCGTCGTCGTCGTGGCCGCACCGCCGGAGGGTGACGGCACCACGACAACGTCCTTGGCCACCACCTGCTGCGCGCGCCGGACGACCGGCTTCGTTTCGGTGACGCGCCGGCTCACGGGCACCTTCTCAACGGTCTCGACGCCGACGACCGTACGCCGCGGTTCCTCGATCGCCACGCGCAGCGGCTTGCCGCCGCCGACTTCGGCATCCACGGCCGCTGGCGTGCCATAGGGATTCCACGTCGCCCCCGAGAAACCGCCGGTGATGGTATAGCCATACATCAACTCGACCAGTTCCTTCTCGCCTGCACCCGCCTGGCAGACGCGCAGACGAATTTGCAGCATGCCGAAACTGTTCAACAGGTTGCGATCGGCCTCGTCAGACCGGATCTGCTGCCAGCCGTAGAGGCAACCGTCATTGCCGGCACCGGGGCCGTAGGCATAACCGAAGGGGCCATAGGTGTTGCGCACGAAATTGCTGGAGATCGTCAGCCGTCCGCCGGGCACGTAATTGCGGATTTCCGCCTGGATCGCCGAATGGCGCACCGGCTTGAAGGCCAATCCACCGCTCGGCATCGCGACCGTTTCGGCGGGACCGAAGGCCTGGATGCTGATGAAGTTCTGACCCGACGTCGAGGCCGAGGTGGACAGCGCGATCTGCTGTTCGATGGCGTTCGTATATTGGCGCTGGACCACGCTGACGATGGAGAGCGTGCCGGGCGTGGGCAAGACCAAAGCACTTGCTGCCGGAACCGTCGAGGAGAGCGTTGCCACGCCCGCCCCTGGCCGCGCCGCGCAGCCGCCAAGCACACCTGCGGTGAGCGCCGCAAAGAGAGCCCCCCTCCGAAACACGCCGCCGCCACGGCCTAAAAAACGAATCGCTGCCGAATCATCCATGACAGACTCATATTTCGCCCGGCGCCGAATAGGAATCCCCAGATCACACCACATGCAAAGGTCAGTGGCGTCAGGGTGCGATGAGCTTCATGCAGGACAGGTAACTGCGGCCGATACGAACTTCACTTCCGTCGAAAAGCTCCGCCGACCAGGAGCCATGCCGGCCGCGCCGAAACCCCTTGATGGCCTCCGTTCGCAGGATCGTGGAACGATGAACACGAATGAACTGCTCGGCCGGCAGCCGGCTTTCGAGCGAGGCCAGCGTCTCGTCGAGCAGATAGGTTTCACCGTCGGCATAGAGGCGGGCGTAGTCCCGTTCGGCATCGATGCGGGTCACGCCCGCCGCCGAAACGCGCACCAGCCGGCCGCGCGAGCGTACCCAGAAGGGCGGCAAGCCGCCCTGCTCCTGGCGCATCGCCCGGCGAAGTGCCTCGAACGCTCCCGCCATCTCCGCCAGCCGCTCGGCTGCATTGCGGGTCTCGAGGCGCTGGCGCACGCGCAGAAGCGAAGCCGCCAGCCGCTCTTCCTCCACCGGCTTCGTCAGGTAATCGACTGCATCGGCGGCAAAGGCGGGAAGCGCATAATGGCCGAAAGCGGTCACGAAGACGATTGCCGGCGGCGCATCCTTCAACGCATCGATCACATCAAAGCCATCGCCGCCGGGCATGCGGACATCCAGGAGCAGAAGGTCCGGCAGATGTTTGCGCGCCTCCTCGATGGCGGCGGCAACGTCGCCAGCCTCCGCCACCACCCTCACGCCGCCGATAGCGGCAAGCAGACGGCCCAGCCGTCGACGCGCGATCGGCTCATCGTCGACGATGACGACGGTCAGGTCATGTCCGATTGTCATGCGCGCCCCAGCGGCAGCAACAGGCGCACGGCAAAGCGACTTGGGCGTATATTGCCGCTCGACAAGCTCGCAGCACCGGAGAAATGCGTGGCGATGCGCTCGGCGACGTTGCGCAATCCGATACCCATGCCGGGGGGCATCTCGCCGGCATCGGCCAGGGGGGCGTCATTCTCCACGATAATGACCAGGGTGTCGTCGAGGCGCTGTGCCCGCAACGCGATCTCCACCGGCCCCCGCGTCGCGCCGACCCCGTATTTCACGGCGTTTTCGAAGATCGGCTGGAGGATCAGCGGCGGCACGCAGATATCGCGCACGTCGTCATCGACGACAAAGGAGACCTTCATCCGGTCGGAAAACCGCGTGCTTTCCACCGCAAGATAATCCGACTGGAGCGCCAGTTCCTCCTTGAGCGGGATATCCTGCGTGGGATCAAGCGTAAGGGTCTTGCGCAGGAACGCGGCGAGTTTCAGCACCATGCCGCGCGCATGGGCGTTGGCACCTTCCTCGATGAGCCCGGTCATCGCGTTCAGCGTGTTGAACAGGAAATGCGGATTGACCTGATAGGCGAGCGCCCGCATCTGCGCCTGCAGCGCCTCCTCACGCAGCGCCGCCATCCGCCGCTCGCCCTCGGCCAGTGCAAAGCTGTAGCTGAGCACGAGAGAAAGGCAGCACCACCCGAAGAACAGCGCCATGCTGGAGACCAGACTATAGACGAATTCCTTGATGTCGAACGTCACCGGTTCGGGGTAAACGCAAACGACATAGATGAAGTAATCCACGCCCGCCGACAGCGGGGCCGCTGCAAGCGACAGCATGAAGGCAACGATCGTCTGCTGCCAGAGCGGCCGGGACAGCGCATGCTTCAAAAGCAGCGTCATGCCCGTCGTCAACAGCGCCGCAAACGCGATCGAAGCGAGCTTGCCGGGCGCCGATTCGATCGGATCGGTGCCGGCGATCGCCCAGAACACGCTCGTCGAGAGGAAAACCGCCAGCCAATAGGCGGCGGCAAGGCGCAGGATGGCCTTGCGCCGCTCCGTTTCCTCTCCGCCGCGCGCCGTATCCCTGTGCGCCACCGCCCGGAAACCGGTCTCGGCTAGATTGGCCATTCCACTCCCCGCATTCATCGCTGTCCAGGCCGACTATTTCGCCGATTGGGACATCTGTCGATAGACGCTCGTCGCCGCAAGAGTGCCGTTTGCAGAAATTCACTCTCTCGGCGGTAGCACGCGTGTTCTACCCCAGGGCGCTGCGGAAGCGAACGAGATTCGACGCCCGGCAATGGTCAACGTGCGGTTTGCGCCGAGCGGACCTCGCCGCTTCGCCGCCACGGACGGGCGCCAATGCCCTCTTGGCCACGCAGGATCCCCTATCGATTTTGAGGAGTTCATATGTCCACCATCCCAGGCGACACATCGACAAACGCAACCATCAGCCACGGTCAGGTCATCAAGAACAGCCTGACCTTCTCCGGCGATGCCGACTGGTTCAAAGCCGCCTTTTCCGCAGGGCTCGACTACGGCTTCCGCCTTTCCGGCGACGGTTCCGGCTCGTCCCTGCCCGATCCCGACCTGTATCTCTACGACGCCAACGGCAACTACCTCGAGGGAAGCACCAACTACAGCGACAGCAGCGTCACCGTGAATTTCTCGGCGCTCAACGGCGGCACCTATTTCGTCGGCGTCAAGGACAATGCCAGCGATATCGGCAATTACATCCTCACCTGGCTCGGCAATGACACCATCCGCCGCGACGTCAACACGACGGCGACCTTGTCCCAAGGGCAGACCGTCAAGGGGGCGGTGGATGTTTCGGGCGATTCCGACTGGTACAAGATCAGTCTGAAGGCCGGCCTGGATTACGGCTTCGTCGTTTCGGGCGATGGCAGCGGCTCCTCGCTGCCGGATACCGATCTGTTCCTGCGCGACGCCAGCGGCAACTGGGTCGCCGGCAGCACGAACTATAGCGACAGCACCTACGCCTTCTCTTATGCAGCGGGCCAGAGCGGCGTCTATTTCCTCGACGTCCGGGACAACGGCAGCGACGTCGGCAACTACAATCTGAGCTGGGTGGGCGCCGATACGATCCAGCGCAACATCACGACGACCTCCGTCCTCGGCACCGGCAAGAGCATCACGAGCGCCATCGACGTCGCCGGCGATTCCGACTGGTTCAAGGTCAGCCTCAAG
Source organism: uncultured Shinella sp. (assembly GCA_965650295.1). GTDB lineage: Bacteria > Pseudomonadota > Alphaproteobacteria > Rhizobiales > Rhizobiaceae > Shinella. The sequence continues at coordinate 10,442 of CBFGOD010000010.1, forward strand.
GCCGGCATCAGCTATGCCTTCACGGTTACCGGCACCGGCACGAACCGCCTGCCGGACGGCGACATCTTCCTTCGCGACGCGAACGGCACCTATGTCGCAGGCGAGACCAACTACTCCTCCGCAACGGGCATCGTGACGTTTACGCCGACGTCCTCCGGCACCTACTTCATCGACGTCAAGGACAACGGCAACGATATCGGCCGGTACATCGTTTCCAACCCCAGCCTCGACAATGTCTTCAACAACGTCAAGACGACCCACAGCATCCTTGCCGGCCGGACGATCGGCGGCAAGATCGACGTTCAGTCCGACAGCGACTGGTACGGCTTCACGGCCAAGGCGGGCGTGACCTACACCTTCACGGCAAGTGGCAAGGGAAGCGCTGCGGCAAGCGGTCTCAAACTTGTCCTGCGTGACGCCAACGGCAACGTGATCAGTTCGGATTCGGACACATCTGCGGTCATCGAGTTCAAGGCGACCAGTTCCGGCAAGATCTATCTGGACGTCGCCGGCTACTCCTCTTCCGTCAAGGGCGACTTCATCCTCACCGCCATCTCCAATGAGGCCGTGCAGAAGGGTACTTCCGGGGCTGATTCGATACGGGGCGGTGAAAACGATACCAAAATCTACGGCCTCGCCGGGAACGACCTCCTCAACGGTGGCGGCGGTAACGATGTGCTGATCGGTGGAACGGGCGCGGATCGACTTTATGGTGGCAGCGGCACCGATACGGCGTCTTATCAGGACGCGACGAGCGGCGTCATCGCAAGCCTGTACCGTCCCGCAGACAACACTGGAGAAGCGAGAGGCGACACCTACTCCTCCATCGAGTCGCTTATCGGCACATCCTTTAATGACAAGCTCGAAGGCAACAGCAGCGCCAACCGCCTCACCGGTGGTGCTGGCAACGACAAACTCTATGGCCAGGGCGGCAACGACATTTTGATCGGTGGCGCGGGTGCGGACATCCTTTCCGGTGGCAGCGGAAGCGACACTGCGTCATATGCGGAAGCCAAGGCTGCCGTCGTAGCAAGCCTCGGCACCCCCTCCTCCAACACGGGCGAGGCGAAAGGCGACAGCTATTCCTCGATCGAGAACCTCGTCGGGTCGTCCTACTCCGACAGGCTTGAAGGAAATAGTGCCGCCAACATGATCAAGGCCGGCGCTGGCAACGACCGCATCTATGGTGCCGGCGGCGCCGACAAACTCTATGGCGGCTCGGGTGCCGATGTCTTCACCTTCAAAAGCTATAAGGACAGCATGGCGACCGGTCAGGACATGATCTACGACTTTTCCCAAAGTCAGGGTGACCGCATCGATCTTTCGGGTATCGACGCGCGCTCCTCAACGACGACCAACGACGCCTTCACCTTCATCGGTGAAAAGGCCTTCACCAAAACGGCCGGCCAGCTTCGCTACATGAACAAGGACGGCGATACTTATCTCTATGGTGACGTGAACGGCGACGGCACCGCCGATTTCTCGCTTCGCCTCGATAAGACCATTGATTTCGTCAAGGGTGACTTCATCCTGTAAGCAAGACGGGGCGGCTCGGCCGCCCCGTTCTTTCGTCATGGTGCGACGGATTCGTAGCGCGTGTTGCGCCAGTAGCCGGCCGGTTCGGAAAGGCATTCCTTCAGCCCTGCCCGCTCGAAGGCCTTGCGCTGCTCTGCGGCGGCGTTTTCCAGAATATCCTGCATATTGAGATGCGTTACCTTGCGGCCGCGCATCAGCACACGTCCATTGACCATCACCGTATCGACATCGGCAGCATTGGCGAAATGCGCGATGCGCAGCACCGGCATACCCGGGGGATAGAGATGGGGCTTGCGCATGTCGACGAGCACGATATCCGCCTTCTTGCCGACCTCCAGCGAACCGATCTCGTTTTCCAGCCCCAGCGCCCGAGCGGCATCGATCGTCACCAGCTCGATCGCCTTGCCCGGCGGCAGATAGGCGGGATCACGGAAGTGACGGCGATGATAGTGCATCGCCTGCGACATGTGGCGGAACATGTCGTAGCCGCGGTCGGGCGCGGAGGCATCGGAGGCGATGCAGACATTGATGCCGGCCTCGAGCAGTTCCGGTACGGGGCAGCGGCCGTAGATCGACATGATGGCGCTGGGATTATGGATGATGGAGGCGCCGGTTTCCTTCAAGGCCGCGACGTCCTCGGGCGTCAGATCGACGCTATGGCCGAGCAGCGCGAAGCGGCCAAGCAGCCCGAAATCGCGGGCAAGCGCGATCGAGCCATCGCGATGACCATCCTGCGTGAAGAGCACGCCAAGCCGCTCGCGCAGTGCCACGACGGCATTGCCCATGGCAGCAATCGCCTTGCGATCCTCCGGGTCTTCGACTTGCTTGGCATTGTAGACAGGCATCATCAGGCACACGCCGGTGCCGCGTCCCAGCACGTCGTTCCAGCGCGTGATGAGGTCCTCGCTGACCTCGAGCTGGTGCTGGAAGCTCACGGCGACGTCGCGCACCGGCCCGTTGTCGAAACGCCGGAAACTGCGCGGAAACGGCGGACGGCGCGGGCCGACGGCGAGGATGGTGCGCAGGCCCGATTGCGCGGTTGCACCACAATGGGCATCGCCGAAGGCCGGGTCGTCCGTGCGCATGATATCTGCCCCGCCGCCAAGCAGCGTCATGCCGGTCGTGACACCCGCCATCAACCGTTCGAGCATGGCAAGCTCCGCTTCCGCTCGCCAGAAATCCGGGGTCGAGCCTTGGGCATAGATGCCCTCGCAGACCTCCGTCCAGCGATCGATGTCACCATAGCCGGCGGCACGGATGAGGCCGTGACCTGCATGGGAATGGCAATCGACAAGGCCGGGCATGGCGACCATGCCGGTGCCGTCGATCACCTCTTTCGCGCCTTCCGGCGGCTGCTCCTCCGGAAAACCGATCCCGACAATGCGGTCGCCGGTTACGGCGATCCAGGCGCGTTCGATGACGCGGCGCTCCTGATCGACGGTCAGCGCCGTCACGTTGCGCAAAAGCACATCCGGGTGGTCCATATTCGCTCCCTTTATTTCCATACAAAATCAAAAACTATTGTATACAAAATATTGACATCACTGTCGTCGAATGCAAGCAATAATCCACGGCAGCCCCGCATGTCCTTGCTGCGGTGGTACGCAGACATGCACTCTCGCACAGGCGGCCGGCCGGGAGGACTGATGGAATTCGACTTCGCACAATTGCCAGCCCAGGATCGCTATCGCCTGCTGGTGAGTTTTGTCGCGCCGCGCCCCATCGCACTCGTCACGACCATCGATGACGAAGGGCATCACAATGCGGCGCCCATGAGCTTCTTCAATGTCTTCTCGCAGGATCCTCCGCTCGTCATCCTCGGCATGCAGATGCGTCCGAACGGCGGCATGAAGGACACGGTCGCCAATATCCGCCGCTCCGGCGAATTCGTCGTGCACATGGTCGATATGGCGATTGCCAGACAGATGATCGTTACGGGCATCAACTTTCCCTCCGAGGTGGATGAGATCGCCTTTGCCGGCCTGACGCCGGTGCCATCGGTCAAGGTGGCTCCGCCGCGCATCAGCGAAGCGCCGTGCGCGATGGAATGCCGGGTCGCCCACACGATCGAATATGAGCGCCGCACGATCATCTTGGGCGAGGTCATACAGATGCATGTGCGCGACGACTGTCTGGACGAACGCGGCCGCTACGTGCGCCCGGAAAACTACCAGCCGATTGCCCGCCTGCACGCCGATAACTACATCGTCGCCGATCGCCAGTTTGTCCTGAAGAAACCGGAGGATCTGATGCATTACGAGATCGCCGCCGGGTATGCCGACCCGCCGTCGATGAAAACGGAACCTTGAGCGTAAACCCCGCCAGTCTGCAATGGATAACCCGGATGTTTAGGGAAATCCGGTCCTCAGCGCCAAGGGGACGTGTTGCGGATAACGGCAGCCATCTTGTATTGCTCTGCTCGATTGCCCAACACCGCCAAGTTTTACATAAGCCTTGAATAGAACAGCGCGGCATAGAATGGTCGGCCGCTGTGGAGCAACCGCCGCCGACCGGGGAGAGACGATGGATCAGGTGTTGAAAACGGCGGCCGGTGAACGCGCTGCGATCACGAAGTCCAGAAAGCGGACAGGCCCGACCGACGAATATATTCATGGCGAGATCTACAGCGCCATCATCAACCATCGCCTGCGCCCTGCCACCCCCTTGCAGGAGGATGCGCTGGCCGGCGCGTTCGGCGTGTCGCGCACCATCATCCGCAAGGTGCTGCAACGGCTAGCCCATGAGAAACTGGTCGAACTGTTTCCCAACAAGGGTGCCTTCGTGGCACGGCCTTCGATCGAGGAAGCACGGCAGGTTTTCGAAGCGCGGCGCGGCATCGAATGTCTGCTGATCGAAAAGCTAGCGCTGACGGTGACGGAAGACAATATCCGCCAGTTGACCGGCATGGTGGAAGACGAAACCGATGCCGTGGCACGCAATGACAAGAAGCGCCGCGTCCAGCTATCGGGCGATTTCCACCTCGAGCTTGCCGCCATGGCCGGCAATGTGGTGATGCGCGCCTTCGTGCAGGAACTCGTGTCGCGCAGTTCCCTTATCATAGCCCTGTACGAATCCCCCGGTGCCGTGCCCTGTTCGCATGGCGAACATGCCGAAATCATCGATGCATTGAAGCGCAAGGATGCAAAGCGCGCCGCAAGCCTGATGGATCATCACCTGCGCCACATCGAGGCACAGATCGATCTCGAGGAACAGCCGACCCGCGTCGACTTCAACGCCCTCTTCCGGTCGACGTGAGACAAAAGCCCCGGTCTTCTTGGAAAAACCGGGGCTTCCTATTTCCAATTATTTCAGCTTGGCGCTGACAGCTTCAATGCCGGCGCGTGCGCATTCGTCGTCGATATCGCCGCTCGGAGCGCCGCCGACGCCGATGGCGCCGATCGTTTCCTCACCGGCCTTGACCGGAACGCCACCGGCGAGAACGAGCAGCTTGTCGATCGAGACGAGCTCGGCAGCCGCCGGGTTCTTGCCGACGTTTTCGGCGATCTTCTGGGTCGGCGTGCGGAAGGAAGCGGCGGTGTAGGCCTTGCGGACAGCGCTATCGAGCGTGTGCGGGCCGGCGCGGTCGGCGCGCAGGACGACGCGGGTCACGCCGGTGCGGTCGACGACGGCAACCGTCACGTTGAACTTCTTGGCGGCGCAGGCCTTGACGGCGGCATCGGCAGCTTCGACGGCGATGTCGAGCGGCATGTTGCGCTCGGTGAGGATCTCGGCCTGGGCGGCGCCAGCAAGCGTCAGGGCGGCAAAGGCGGCGGCTACGAACGTCTTCATGGGTATCTCCATCTGGGGCCGCTCGTTTCTCGTTGGCGGCGACGTCCCTCTTTTCGGAGATTTCCGCGTTTTGCGGTATCGGTGGACGGACGGAGCGGCGTCCGTAGGACTACGGAGCCTGGCCGATCAGCGACAAGCGCGCGAACTCCGCGACCGACGTCGTGCCGAGTTTCTGGGCGATATTGGCCCGGTGCGTATCGACCGTGCGCGGCGACAGCTGCAGGGCTTCCGCGATCTCCTTGGTCGACCAGCCGCGACCCACTATATCGAGCACCTCGCGCTCGCGATCGGTCAGCTGCGCGACGAGCTGCGCGGCCTCCGCCTTTTCCGCCCGCGCATCGAGCGCACCGGAGGCCTGTTGCAGAGCCTCGATCAGCACCTGCTCGTCGATCGGCTTCGTCAGGAAATCCACGACGCCGGCCTTGAAGGCGCGCCGGCAGGCATGCACGTCGCCATGGCCGGTGCAGATGATCGTCGGCCAGTCGCAGCCGATGGCGCGCAGCTTTTCATGCAGTTGCAGGCCGGTAATGGCGGGCATGCGCAGATCGAGCATCAGCACGCCCGGCTTCAATTTCGGCGCCCGCGCGAGAAAGGCGGTCGGATCGCCGAAGGTCTCGATTCGGATGCCATAGGTGCCGAGCAGCAGCGACAGCGCGCTGCGCACGCCCTCGTCGTCATCGACCAGATAGACCGGCGCCATCGTCATTCCGCTGCTTCCTCTCGTCTTGCCGTTTCCCGCGCGGCCGGCAGGCGCACGGTGAAGACCGCGCCGCCCTTCGGATCGTTCTCCGCCGAAATGCCGCCGTCGAAGCGCTCGACGATGCTTTCGCACAGACTGAGACCAAGGCCCATGCCGTCAGGCTTGCTGGAGAAGAACGGCTCGAACAGCCGCGGCAGAATATCCGGCGGAATGCCGGTGCCATTGTCGGACACGGTGATCTCGTAATTGCCACCGGCCGGCTTCAGGGCCACAAGCACCCGTCCGTCCCCTCGCCCCGCCTGCTCCACCGCATCGGCGGCATTGCGGATGAGGTTGTGAATGACCTGCTCGATCTCGACGGGATCGATACGCGCCAAGGCCGGTGCATCCGGCAGATCGATAGCAAGCGCGATGCCGCGCCTGTCGAGATCGATGCGCGAGAGCGCGACGATATCGGCGACGTGCCGGCCCAGATCGTGCACGCCGGCCTCCAGCGCACTCTTGCCGACATAGGCGCGCAACCGCACCAGGATATCGGCCGCGCGCTTGGCCTGAAGCACGTTTGCCGCCAGCACGCCGTCGATCGGCGTATCGGCAAGGCCATTCGCGGCCGCGATGCGCCGCCCGGCCTGGCTCTGGCTGAGCAGCGCCGTCAGCGGCTGGGTGAGCTCATGGGCGATGCCGGAGGCCATCTCGCCCATGCTGTTGATGCGCAGCGCATGCGCCAGTTTCGTCTCGTGCTGGCGCAGCGCCTCGCGCCGCGATGCCGCCTCCGCCGCTGCGCGGGCCATGGCCGCTTCGTGGCGATGGCGCAGCAGCGAGCGGACGAGCACCAGACCAGCCAGCGAAATGGCCGCGAATAGCGCAAAGGGCACCGGTGGCAGAAGCTGCCCCAGCGTGACATGGCGTTGCAGCGACAGGCGCAGGGGCTGCGTGACACTGGCGACAGGTGCTTCGAAACCGAGGTTGCGGGCGCCGAAGGACATCCCTGCGGAGGCTCCGTCGCCCGTCTCCAGCAGGGGACCATCGACCATGGAGAGGGTCAGCACCGCCCAGCGCGGCAGCTCTTCGCCTTCGACCAGCTTGGCACCGTCGATATCGAGACTGACGGCCATCGTGTCGTTCATGCGCTTCATCAGCCGGTAGTGGCCGGGCTTGGTATCCGGCCCATAGACCGCCTTGCCGGCGGCAAGCGCCGCCACCGCGCTGGAAACCAAAAGAGGATCGGCGGTCGAGCCATCGGCCGAGGTCGCCGAACTCACCACGCCCGGCTCGCCTGTGGAGATCCGGACGAGATCGATCGCAACAATGCGCGGATAGAACCGCAGGATCGACCGGGCAACGAGATCGAAATCTTCCGACGGTTGCGTCTGCGCAAGCCCGAGCGCGCTGAGGCTCGTCAGATGTGCATCATGCTGGGCGACCCGCTGTGAAATCGCCCTTTGTAGTGCACGGCCACTTTCCGAGACTTCCTGCTCCAGCGCCTGCTTATGGCTTGCCGCCGACATCAGCCCGAAGGCGATGAGCAGCAGAAGCCAGATGCCGGCAAGGGCGAAGGGGGAACGAAGAAAAGTCAGGGTTCGCTGCATCGAAGGTGAAGCCGGCTCAAGGATCGGGGACGCCATCATAGGATGTCCCTCAGGCCTTGGCGATCCGCAGCGTCACGGATGCGGCAACACCGGCAGCGAGAGTGGCGCGAGATCCGAAACAGCACGGCCACGCGGATCGTTCGCCTGCAAACGGCACACCGCGAAATCCTGCACCGCCTGCAATTCCGCAAGCGCGCCGTCGTAGTCCACACGCGTCGGCCGGTCGTTTTCCATGACGCAGGCGCCATCGACATAGACGGCGGCCACCGCGCGCTCGGCGGCGCAGTGCAGGAGATTGCGCAGGGGATCGTAGACCGGCTGCATGCCGGGATGCTTGAGATCGACCAGCGAGAAATCCGCCTTCGCCCCCTTGGCAATGCGGCCGATATCGCTGCGGCCAAGCGCTTTCGCGCCGGCAAGCGTCGCCACATCGAAAATATCCGCCGTCGAGACGTCGAACACCGTGCCGCCGGCAATGCGGGCGTTGATCAGCGCCGTGCGCATCTCTTCCAGCATGTTGAACGGGTAGCTGTCGGTGCCCAGCGCGACGTTGACGCCGCTCCTGCGGTAGCGACCGACCGATTGCAGCACCATGCCGCTGCGCGCGAAGGTAACGGGGCAATGGGCGACGCTGGTACGGCTGGCGGCGAGACGCTCGAGATCATCAGCCGAACGCTGGCGGGTCCAGCCATGGCTGTCGATGAAGATGCAATGGCCGAGAATGAGATCCGGGCCGAGCACGCCGAGCGTTTCGAGATAGCGCACGGCGGTCATTCCGTGACGGCGCAACAGCTCCTCATGCTCGGCCATGGTCTGGGCAGCATGGATGGTGATCGGCACCTTGCGGTCGCGCGCGGCTTGCGCCGCCTCCTGCAACAACTCCGGCGAGCAGGTCTCGACCTGCGCGGGGGCGACGATGCCGCCGAGGCGGCTGGACGGATGGGCCTCGGCCGCATCGACCGTTTCCAGTGCCCGCGCAAAGGCCTCGCGGCCGCGTGCGGCATCCCAACGGAAATCGAGGCGATGGCTGCCCTCGACATGCCAGGCCGCCTCGCGGAAACCGGGCGCGACATAGGCGCGCGCACCGCTCTCCGCCAGCGTCGGCAGCCAGCATTCATGCGGGCCGGCAATGTCGACGAAGGTCGTGACGCCGCTGCGCAGGAGATCGCCGAGCATCACCGTCAGCGCCGCCTTCACCGCATCGTCGCCGATCTCGATCAGCGTCGAATATTCGTACATCGCCTGCCCCCAGAGCGCGGCGGTGCCCTGGTCCTCGAACAGACTTTTCGAAATAGGCTCCTCGCCGGAATGGCTGTGCACATTGACGAAGCCCGGCAGGACCATGCGGTCGCGGCCGGAGATTTCGCGCGTGAAGGGGCCGTCGTAGCGGCCGCCGATATGCAGGAAACCGCTGGCGTCGAAGGCGACGTCGGCATCGTTGAGATAGGCATGGCCGCCGGTCGCCGCGTTGAAGGCGACGACGGTATGGGCGTTTCGGATGACGGTGATGTCAAGCATGGGTCGTCCTGAAGTATTTTTCGAGGAAGCGGCTATAGGCACCCATCAGGGCACTGAAGGTGAAATAGACGGCGGCGGCGACGAGATAGCCTTCGAGCACCGCGATGCCCTGCCATTCCGGATCGCGGATGGCGGAGCGTACCGTATCGAGGAAATCGACGAGGCCGACGATGGTGACCAGCGTCGTATCTTGGAAGAAGCCGATGAACAGGCCGACCATCGGCGGAATGACCTTCTTCAGCGCCTGCGGCAGCACGATTTTGCGCATGACCTGCCAGTAATGCAGCCCGAGCGACTGGCCCGCCTCATACTGGCCCGCCGGCACGTCCTGCAGGCCGCCGCGCACGATCTCGGCGATATAGGCCGAGGCGAAGAGGATGATCGCCACCTGGGCGCGCAGCAATTTGTCGATCGTCACGCCATCGGGCATGAAGAGCGGCAGCATGACCGTCGCCATGAAGAGGATGCTGATCAGCGGCACGCCGCGCACGATCTCGATGAAGCCGACCGCCAGAACCCGGATGGCCGGCAGGTTTGAGGCCCGCGCCAGAGCCAGAACGATGCCGAGCGGCAGCGCGAGCGTCAGCCCGACGAAGGAGAGCATGAAGGACAGCGGCAGGTCGCCCCAGTTCGACGTCGCGACCGGCGTGAGGCCGAAGACGCCACCCGCCATGAGGATGTAGAGTACCGGCAGGATGACGACGATCCACGCGATGAGCAATCCACGGCTCCAGAAGCGCGGCACCATGGAAAACAGGCAGGCGCCGAACAGCAGCAGCAGCGCCGAAAGCGGCCGCCATTGCTCGTCATAGGGATAGAAGCCGAAGAGCATGTAGCGCAGCTTCTGCGCCACGAAGGGCCAGCAGGCGCCGCTCGTTCCCTTGCAGGCCTCGCCGTTGCCGGAAAAGACCGCATCGATAAACAGCCATCCGATCGCAAGCTTGGCGACGAAGACGATCGCGACGATCGAGGCGACGCTGATGATGGTGTTGCCGGGCGTGCCGAAATAGGCGGAAAGTTTGCCCATGCGGGCAGCAGTCGGAGCCGGCTGCGGCGGTGCGAGGACCAAGGCCTGGACGTCGGTCATCTCAACGCTCCCTCAGCGCGACATGCGCATTGTACCAGTTCATGAGAAGCGAGATGGCAATCGACAACGTGAGATAGACGCCCATGAAGATCGCAATCGTTTCAATGGCCTGGCCGGTCTGGTTCATCACGGTGTTGGAGACCATGACGAGATCCGGATAACCGATGGCGATGGCCAGCGAACTGTTCTTGAACACGGTGAGATAGGTGTTTGTCAGCGGCGGAATAATGATGCGCAGCGCCTGCGGCAGCACGACGAGCCGCATGGCCTTGCCGCGCGAGAGACCGAGAGCCGCCGAAGCCTCCCACTGCCCCTTGTTGACGGCCTGGATGCCGGCGCGGACGATTTCCGCGACGTTTGCCGAGACGCTGAGCGCGAGACCAAAGAGCAGCGCCACGAATTCCGGCCGCACATGCAGCCCGCCCGTCAGGCGGAATTTGCCGGCCGTCGGGAAATCCCAGGTAACCGCGACGCCGTTCGCCAGCCACAGAAGCAGCGCAGGCAAAACGAGCACGGCGAGCGCGATGAGGCCACCATGATTGGACTGGCCGGTCGTCACGCGGCGGCGGGTCGAGATGATGCGAATGACGAGGGCCGCGATGGCGCCGCCCAGCAGGCAGGCGAGAAGCGCCAGCTCGCCGCTTTCGACGAGGGCCGCCGGCACGACGAGGCCGCTGTTGGAGAGATAGACGCCCGGCAGAAGGTTCAGCGCCTGCTTGACCGGCGGCAGGATCAGGATGATCAGCGAGTACCACAGGAAGAGATAGAGCAGCAGCGGCACGTTACGCAGAAGCTCGACATAGACAAGCGCGAGCCGCGCCAGCAGCGGATTGTGCGACAGCCGTGCAATGCCCACGCCGAGGCCAATCACAGTACCGAATATCGCCGCCAGAAGCGAGACCTTCACCGTGTTGGCGATGCCGACGAGGATCGCCCGGCCGACCGTATCGGTCTGCTCGAAGGCGATGGCCGATTCCGTGATGACGAAGCCGGCCGGCCGCGTCAGGAAATCGAAGCCGGTCGCGATGTTCTGCTTGGCGAGATTGCCGCTCGCCGTGGAGAACATCGTCCAGCCGATGAGCGCGACGAAGCCGATCGCGACGATCTGGTAGAAATAGGCGCGAAAGCGCATGTCATGCAGGAAAGCCATGAAACCTCGCCGCCATGTCAGGGAATGAAGAAGGCGCGCGCACCGCCATGCGCGCGCCCGGGTGATCGCTTAGATGTGGAAAGCGGTCAGCGGATCGGCGGCGAGTAGATCAGGCCGCCGGCGTTCCACAGCGAGTTCGGGCCGCGCGTCATGCCGAGCTTGGTGCCCTGGCCGACGTTGCGCTCGAAGACTTCGCCGTAATTGCCGACGCTCTTGATGACGTTGTAGCCCCACTTGTTGTCGAGGCCGAGCATCTTGCCGAGCTCTTCGGTGGCGCCGAGCATGCGCTGCACGTCCGGATCCTCGCTCTTCAGCTTCTCGTCGACATTGGCCTGAGTGATGCCCTTCTCTTCGGCAGCCATCAGCATCCAGACCGACCAGGAAACGATATCGCCCCACTGGGAATCGTTCTGGCGGAAGGCCGGCGCCAGCGGCTCCTTGGAGATCGTGTCGGGCAGAACGACATAGTCATCCGGGTTGTTGGCAAC
>CBFGOD010000011.1:0-21482 GCA_965650295.1 uncultured Shinella sp.
CTCGAAAACGGCATCCTGCATCTCACCGGCAAGGAAGGCGCACCCGCCATCCGTCTTGCCGGGCTGAAGAACAGCACCGACATCGTCATCCGCCTGCCCGGACCGGAACAGAGCGTGGCGCGTGAGACGATCAGCTACCAGTGTGACGCCGACCAGCGCGTCGTCGCCGAATACATCAATGCCGGCGCCAATTCGCTCGCCGTGCTGAAGATCGGCGAGGAAACGCTGATCGCCGCCAATGTCATGGCCGCTTCCGGCGCCAAATATGCCGGCGGCCGCTACGAATGGTGGACCAAGGGCGACGAGGCGACGCTTTACGACCTGACCAAGGGCGAGAATGCGCCGGGCGTCAACTGCCGCAAGACCGGCTGAGCCGACAGGGCTTTCCGGTCTTTGCGCAGGCGATAGGGGGATAACCGCATGCCTACATTCCATGTCGGCCAGAAGGTCGTCTGCATCAACGACCGCTTCAAGAATGTCTCGATCGACCAGGGCATCCGCAGGGGACAGGTCTATACGGTCCGCTGGGCCGGCCAGTACCGCCACTATGTCGACGGCGATTTCTACGGCATCAAGCTGATGGAACTCTACCGCGGCAATGACGACGGTCCGGAAGGCTACGGCGCCGTCGACATGCCCTTCCGCGCCAGCCGCTTCCGCCCGCTGGTTTCCGATCGAATCAAGAGCATGCTCGGGATGAAGGCCCCGCAGCCGAAGAAGGTCGTCAGCAAGCCGTCGATGATCCCCTCGGTACGCGCCAAGCCGCGCGTCGTCACGCCGGAGCGCGAGAAGGAAGACGTCTGATCTCGCCGGAGATGGCGCTCAGGCCTGAAGCCGCTTCGTCGGCAAACCGGCAAAAGAGGCAAGCCGCGCCAGACTTTCTTCCTGCTCATAGATGACGGCCCGGCCGCGCCCGGCCTGCTTGGCCCAATAGAGCGCCTGGTCGGCCCGCTTCAGGCAGGCATCCGCATCGCTCGCGCTATCCGAGATGAATGTGATGCCGACGCTGACGCCTACGGTCGCGGAGAGCCCGTCGATCAGATAGGGCGCGCTGACGATCTCGATGATCCGCTCGGCGAGTGCAAGGCCCTTCTCTTCACGATCCGCATCGTCCTGCAGGATGGCAAATTCATCGCCCCCGAGCCGCGCCACAAGCCCGTGCTCCCCAACGCAGGCCCGCAGCCGGTCCGCGACCACGCAGAGCAGTGTGTCGCCGGCCGCATGGCCCAATGTGTCGTTGACCTGCTTGAACCGGTCGAGATCGAGATAGAGCAAGGCGCGCTGTTTGCCGTTCAGCGTGTCGGCGATGGCATCGTCCAGCCGCTGGCGCAGCGTCACCCGATTGGCGAGATCGGTCAGCGCGTCATGATGGGCAAGATGCGCCACATGGGTTTCGCTCTGCTTGCGCGCATCGATGTCCTCGATCACGCCGGCCCATTGCAGGACGGCGCCATTGTCATCCTGCACCGGCCCGCCGCGCTTGCGCACCCAGAGCCAGCGCCCGCCGGCCACGAGAAGGCGGAACTCGACATCGACCATACGACAGGCCTTGCGTGTCTCCTCCAGCGTCTCGACGAGCCGCGCGCGATCCTGCGGATGCACCCAGTCGAGCCAGGCCATGCCGAGTGCATCGGTCTCCGACGTGCCCGTCAGCACCGACCAACCTTCTATCCAGCTGAGATCACCGCGCACCGACCAGCGCCAAAGCGCAAGTGCACCCGCCTGGGCGACCGTCTCCAGCCGCCGCGCATTGTTGCGCCGCGCCGCTTCCGCGGCCTCCACGCTCACCCGCAGCGTCTCGAATTCCCGGACCAGCGATTTCGGGATGGGCGGCAACGCGTCTGCCGGATGGTTCGACGCGACGGCGGCACTATGCGCCGCCAGCGCCTCGACGGGCCGAAGGATCAGCCGCCCGATCCAGACGGCCGCAACGGTCGCCAGCCCAAGGGCAACCAACGCTCCGAAGGAGAGGCCGATCAGCGGGTCCTTCCAGCGCGCATTGAAGACAGCGGTCGGCTCGCCGACCACCAGCGCCCAGCCGGGCGTGCCGTCCAGTTTTTCGAAGGCGAGGATCGTCTTCATTTTCTCCGTCGTCACCGCCTCGAACCAGCCGCTGCGGGCATTGAGTGCCTCAAGCTTGTGCCAGTCGGGAGCACGCAGACCAATGGTACGTTCAGCGTCGCGGGATCGCGCGATGATCCGCCCGTCGCCATCGGTGACGGCCACAAGGATACCGCTCAGCGCCTGGTTCTTCTGCTGGAGGGCACGAATGAGCTGTTCGGGCGCAACCGACAGCACGAGCGCCCGCATGCGCTCGCCTTCCGCCGGTAGCGGCAAGGCAAGATCAATCCGGAAATCCGCCCGCTTGCGCCCGAGATAGAGGTTGGAAAGCGCCGGAGCCTGCTTGCTGGCCGCCTCGCGCGCAACGGCGGCGATGCGCCGATCGACTACGCCAACCGTCTTGTTTCCATCGAAAGCCACGAGTGTGATCTGCCCATCCAGTCCGATGCCTTTGAACCGGCTGGAGGTCAGCGTCGTGGAAACCGTATCGCCGGAAAACGTCCGCAGCGTCGCGAAGGTGGTGAGCGCCGTGAAACGCCCTTCGATGTCCGCCTCGATGGCGCGGGCGAGCGTTGCTGCGGTATCGGAAAGCCGGGTCGTCGCCGTTTCGCGGTAAGCTTCCCCCGCGCGCCACATGGCGAAGCCGGATATGGCGATGACAGGCATCAGGCAGGCAAGGGCAAGCGCCAGAAGGTAGACATTCAGTCCCACGCTCCTTCCGACCACAAACTTCTTGGGCAATCCCGCAACCTCCGCCATTCATAAGGGGTCTGCTTTATGCGGAAAGCCTTAAAAGTCTCCTTCGCTGAAATGGTGATCCCGCCGCGATTCGAACGTATCATCCCATATTGGAAATGACACCTAACGCTTATTCTGCTGCAGATATCTTGCCCGATGCAGTTGGGTTTATTTTACCTCAACGGGAGGAAGCAGATCCCGATGATCACCCCACAATCGTCGAAATGATTCCAGAATAAAAACTGGCTGAGTCCCGTCTTTGCAATGGTGCTTGAGGAGACTTGTCCAGGAGTGCGTCTTTCCGAGGCTCAGCTCCGTTCCCCGAACTAGATGAATAGAGAGAAAAATGACCTGGTTATCGCTCACGACCGAGAACGACGATCGCATTACAATCGACAGTGAGAAGGTTCTTCAGATTAAGGCACATCCAAAGGGCTCGCACATCACCCTCACGACGATCCTGCCGAACAAGGACGGCAAACTGTCGGCGAAAAGCATCGTTGTCGCTGAAACCGTAGAGGAAATTGGCAAGGCTTTGAAGGCGGTGACCGTTCGGAAATAACGTTCCACAACCCTGTAACTTTCGTTCCGGGGACCACCTTCAAAACAGGAGGGTCGGGAACGTGATCGGACGACAAAAATTCTTGCTGTCCAATCGCCGAAAGGCCGCCTTGCCTCCCCAAGCTGGCCTTTCGGTCGCATACCCTACGCGATGCGGCGTGGAATCGGGCTCAATCACCAGACGGACACGCCTCCCCTCGGCAGAGTTTGTTGCCGCTTCGAAGAACGCGATCGACCGATACTGCATATGTTTTAAGGGATCCTCTCTCGTTGAAAGGTTTATGCCGACCGTTGTACTTTAGTTAAAAAGGGTCAGCACGGCCGGCAGTCCGATAGCAGCCAATCACATCACCAACCATTTTCGAAACATTGTCGTGCAACTCAAGCAGTTACTGGTCTCGTCGGCTTGATAACGATAAGACTTGGCCGTCGCTCTTAGCACTCCTTTTGAGCACCCTACTTTTGCACACGTCGTCCAGAGTCACATCCCGCCAAACGGCTAGATCCGCCATCGGCGCCGGTCGAGCTGAAATAATGGCCGTGCACCGATATTCCTGCGGTTCCAGAAGTCAGCTTCCAGCTTTTGTCGTGGAACAAATTGGTTGCCTGAGGATTAGATCATCGACCCTAGTTGAGTTTGCAAGGTCGCCAAGCGACGGACCGCCAGAAATTTGGAGCGAAAGTAAGCGCTGTTCGCGTCGAATTTCTTTTTTTATTTTAGGAGCTATTCATATTGAAACCTGAAGACGAATTTGACCTGCCATTGAATGACGATGGCCCGATGCGAGACGCGGATGCCGAACACACGCAACCTGATGAAGCGTTGAATGGTGAAGACCCTAAAAAACCGCAATCGAAAACAGAAGAAGAACGGATAACCAGAGAGGAGTATAGCAAAGCCTTAGCCTACTTCCGCAAAGGTCCAATGTATGTGCGTGATGAGTAGACATACCGCGCTGCAACCGCATATGATAATCCTTTAGGAAGGATCGTGGGCCGTGGAGCGCAATATTCTAAGCGCGAAAAACCGGCCGCGTGATCCTGGTGATCGGCTCTTGCCGTGCCAAATCGATCCACAGAGCTGAGACTTGTTCCCAAATCTATCTCGTGCGCTTATGGCTTAAACAAGCTGCTATTCGCCGCTCTGGCGTTCCAAAATGTTCCTTCACTGCGCGCGTCACAAGTGACCTGTGGTCGAATTCGCCTATTCAGCGATACCTTAGAAGAGCATTGTGAGTACAAAAACGCGCAGAAGGATACCGATTAAAAATATAGAAATAAAATTAAAAACTGTGATAATAGTTAAAATACACATTACGAATAGATGGGCACCCCATGCATTCCTCTGCATTGACGCCAATGACGGTATCTATAGAAGCATGCACTCTCGTCTGCATTAAGGTTCATGAGCAGCCTTAAAAGCGTGATTAACGGCGGGAAAGATCATCGTGATCTTGGCATCCCGCGCCGTCAACTGCTTCAGGAGCCGCTTCGTGGTCACTGGAACTCCGGCTTCGAAACCCACCCATATTGTTGCAACGTGTTCTATCGACTCTTTCGCCTTACCGTTGCAAGATAGCCATGTTCGGGCGAACAGGATTCTGCGAGGCACGCATGGATCAGGTACTAGGACACGCAAGCACATGGCTCTCCGTCACCCAGGTTGATGAAACACAGCTCTATGTCAATTTCCTTCAGGTAGGCGCTGTAGTGCCGATACACGGAGCCGGTTGTTTCATTTACGTGAGCGGTGAAAGGTTCGAGATCACTGAGGCGTTCGAGGAGATTCGCTCCAGATTGCCCACCTCGTGCTTCCCCTCATCATCCAGGAAGGCACCTGAAAAGTCGGGCGGTCAATCTCGACACTCACGCTCCTGAATCGGTTGGCAAAGGGACCTCATCATCTCGGCGGCCTCAACTACGATATATCGTATATCTCTAATAAAAAGGAAGAACAACCGCTGAACATGAGAAGACCCGTTCACGAACGGGCGCAGAGCTTTACGGCTTATGGATGAGGTGGACGACGCAGTGGTGAACCGAACACGGCTTCCCATTCCAACTTCACACACCTCTGATCCCAGATCTCCGCACGAAACTTTCCAGTGCGAATATTACGCCGTAAATTTGCATTGTGGCGTTCGGCGATGCACTCACGCTCATGCTGATCTTTGCTGCGCCGCAGCAAGGCCAGAAGTCTGCTTGCAGAACATCTGTTCGGGAAAAAAGCGCGCCCCATTCGCACCCGATTTTCGAAGAAAAATTAAATTCAAGTAATTTATTTATTGGTGATCCCGCCGCGATTCGAACGCGGGACCCCCAGATTAGGAATCTGGTGCTCTATCCTGCTGAGCTACGGGACCACTGCGTGAACCCATACAAAAGCTGCGCCGTGAAGCCAAGCGATTTTCGGGCCGTCACGCGGCAGGTTCCATCGGAAACAGCGCGAAAGGCCGGTGCATGAGAGATTGAGGTCATCGGATGGAGATGGCTCCATCCACAAACCTTCAAGGGGAATATCCATGCGCAAGATCATGCTTTCCGCTGTCGTTGCCACTGTCGCAGCATTTTCCTTCGCCGCTCCCTCGCAGGCCGGCGGCCTTTCCATCGGTTTTGATTTCGGCGGCGGTCATGGCTGGGGTCACGGCCATCATGGCCACGGCTGGGGCCACTCCCAGGTCACCTTCTACGATGACGACTACGGCTACGATTGCTTCTGGAAGAAGGTGAAGCAGTACGACAAGTGGGGCAACCTGATCATCAGGAAGGTCCGCGTCTGCGAATAGGCCACGACGCATCTGCCGCCGATATCTCTGATCCTCCCCGACTTGCCCGGCTGTTATCCTGCAGCCGGGCTCTTTTCGTCAGGCGGCAAGCCGGCTTTCGGCGAGCTTCACCCAATAGGTCACGCCATGGGGAATGGCGTCGTCGTTGAAGTCATAGGCCGGGTGATGAAGCCCGGCGCTATCGCCATTGCCGAGGAAGATGAAGGCACCGGGCCGCGCAAGCAGCATGTAGGAGAAATCCTCGCCGCCCATCATGGGGTTGAGCGCCGGATCGACCGCGGCAGCACCGGCAATGTCTTCGGCCACCGAAACGGCATGGCCGGTCTCGTTCGCATGGTTCACGGTGACCGGATAGTTGCGGTGATAGGCAACGGTGATCTCCGCACCATGCGCGGCAGCAAGGCCGCTGCAAATCTGGCGGATGCGGGCTTCCGCCTGTTCGCGCATGTCGGCGCTCAGCGTGCGCACCGTTCCGGCAAGCTGCGCCGTCTCGGGGATGACATTGTGCGCGAAGCCGGCATTGAACTTGGTGACGGAAACGACGAGCGAGGCGATGGGATCGGCGACACGCGAGACGATGGTCTGCAGCGCGGTGACGACGTGCGAACCGATGACGATCGGGTCCACCGTCTTGTGCGGCAGGGCGGCATGGCCGCCGCGGCCCTTGACGGTGATGTTGAACTCGTCCGTCGCCGCCATGATCGGGCCGGCGCGCGTGCCGAACGAGCCGACCGGCATGCCGGGCAGATTGTGCATGCCGTAGACCTCGGCGATGCCGAAGCGCTCCATCATGCCGTCCTTGACCATTTCGTTGCCGCCGCCGCCGCCCTCCTCGGCCGGCTGGAAGATGACGGCGACGGAGCCGGAGAAATTGCGCGTCTCGGCGAGGTACTTTGCAGCACCCAGCAGCATGGCGGTGTGGCCGTCATGGCCGCAGGCATGCATCTTGCCCTTGACGGCCGAGGACCAGGGCTTGCCGCTCGTCTCGTCGATCGGCAGCGCGTCCATGTCGGCGCGCAGGCCGATGGTCCGTCCTTCACCCTTGCCACGGATGATGCCGACGACGCCGGTGCGGCCGATGCCGGGCACGATTTCGTCGACGCCGAATTCCTTCAGCTTCTCCGCCACGAAGGCAGCCGTCTTTTCCACGGCAAAGAGCAGCTCCGGCTCCCGGTGGATCTGTCGGCGCCATTCGGCGATTTCGTCCTGCATTTCGGCGGCGCGGTTGAGAACGGGCATGCGGGTTTCCTGTCATGTTCGGCCGGAAAATTGGCCATCTCGCTCCGATGGCTTTGCCATCACGGTGCCATATAGGTTAAATAGGGCGACGGTTCGAGACAACTCCCGATTTCGAGGACAGACCTTTGCAGACGAACGGACGACCGATGCGCCGGGCTGCTGCGCTTGCAAGCGCCGCCCTGCTGTTCACCGCCTCCCTTGCCAATATTGCCAATGCCAATCCGCGCATGCTGGTGGACGTCAACACGCTGCAGGTCATCGAACACGAGGATGCGTTCCAGCGCTGGTATCCCGCTTCCCTCACCAAGCTGATGACGGCCTACACGGTCTTCCGCGCCATCAAGGCCGGTGAGATATCGCTGGAAAGCCCCGTCATCATGACGAAGAATGCCGCCGCCGAACCGCCGAGCAAGATGTATTTCAAGCCCGGCCAGAAGATGACGCTCGACAGCGCGCTGAAGATCATTCTCGTCAAATCCGCCAATGACGTGGCGGTCGCCATTGCCGAATCGGTCGGCGGCTCCGAGCAGGGTTTCATCGACCGCATGAATGCGGAAGCCGCGCGCATCGGCATGAGTTCATCGCACTTCATCAATCCGCATGGCCTGCCCGGCAAGGGCCAGTATACGACGGCCCGCGATCTTGCCGTGCTTGCCGTGACCCTGAAGCGCGAATTCCCGCAATATTCGTCCTATTTCGCACTGGAAGGTTTCACGACCGGCAAGAAACAGTACCCCAACTACAACATGCTGATCGGCCGCTTCGACGGTGCGGACGGCATGAAGACCGGCTTCATCTGCGCCTCCGGCTTCAACCAGGTCTCGTCGGCCACCCGCAACGGTCGCTCGGTCGTCTCCGTCGTGCTCGGCTCCGAAAGCCTTGGTGCGCGCGCCGATATCTCGGCGGGCATGCTGGAAAAGGGCCTGACCATGCGGGCCGCCAAGGTGCCGACGCTCGGCCAGCTTCGCCCCTATGGCGAAACACGCAACGAAGTCGCCGATATCTCGCAGGAGATCTGCTCGAAGCACGCCGCCAAGGTGCGCAGCGAAGGCCGCGACGAGGCCGGCCGGCAGAAACTCCTGTCGCCCTATATCCACGAGGTGAACCGGCCGCTGAAGCTGGTTTTCGCCGGCCTGATGGGTGGCGATACCGCCACGCCCGCCGGCAATGACGAAGTCGCTTCCCGCGATATGGGCGACGCCGTCAATATCCCGATCCCGATTCCCCGGCCGGCTTTCTGATCGGCCCTTTTACAGGCAAGACGACCATGACCCTTCCCGAACGGCGTGTGCCGGTCTCCGTGCTGACAGGCTTTCTGGGCGCGGGCAAGACGACTTTGCTCAATCGCCTGCTGAAGGACCCGACGCTGACCGATACGGCCGTCATCATCAACGAGTTCGGCGAAGTCGGTATCGACCACCTGCTCGTCGAGCAATCCGGTGACGGCATCATCGAGCTTTCGGACGGCTGCCTGTGCTGCACGATCCGCGGCGAACTGGTGGATACACTTGCCGATCTCATGGACCGCATGCAGAGCGGCAAGATAGAGCCGCTGAAGCGGGTGGTGATCGAGACGACGGGCCTTGCCGACCCCGCCCCCGTGCTGCAGGCCGTCATGGGCAATCCGGTGCTGTCGCATTCCTTCAGCCTCGATGGCGTGATCACCGTCGTGGATGCGGTCAACGGCCTCTCGACGCTTGCCAATCATCCCGAAGCGGTCAAGCAGGTCGCCGTCGCCGATCGCGTGCTGATCAGCAAGACGACGCTGGCCGATGCCGCGACGCTGGAGGCGGTGAAACGGGAGGTCGCCGCCCTTAACCCGCGCGCGCTGGTGTCCGACGTCGACACGCCCGGCCTCGTCGGCCCCGACCTGCTGGCCAACGGCCTCTACGATCCCGGCAGCAAGATCCCGGACGTGCGCCGCTGGCTGCATGACGAGGCCCACGGTCACGCTGGTCATCACCACCATCACGATCATGACCACGGGCATGATCACCACCACCACGGGCACGATCATCATCACGATCACGGCCACCAGCACGCCCACCAGCACACCCATGACGTGACGCGCCACGACGCGACGATCCGCTCCTTCAGCATCGTGCACGATCAGGCCATCGACCCGATGGCGCTCGACCTGTTCATCGACTTGCTGCGCTCGGCGCATGGCGAAAAACTGTTGCGCATGAAGGGTATCGTACAGCTCTCGACCAATCCGGAACGACCTGTGGTGTTGCATGGCGTACAGAGCGTCTTCCATCCGCCGGAGCGGCTTGCCGCCTGGCCGGATGCATCCGACCGCCGCACGCGGCTCGTGCTGATCACCAAGGACCTGCCGGAAGCCTTTGTGCGCGATCTCTTCGACGCCTTCACCGGCACGCCGAAGATCGACCGCCCGGATCGGGCAGCCCTGGAAGACAACCCGCTCGCCGTTCCCGGCTTCCGGTTTTAAGCGCTAGGCTTTCTTGCGGATCAGGAAGCGGTGCCCGGCCTCGACGCGCTCGCTGGCTTCCAGCGCGTGGCCGTCCTCATGGCAGAAATGCGGGATATCGATCACCGCAAGCGGGTCCGTCGTCTCGACCCAAAGGCTGGCACCGGCGGCCATCGTCGACAGCCGCTTGCGTGTCTTCATCACCGGTAGCGGGCACTTCAGTCCGCGCAGATCATAGACCTCGGCCTCGCCGCATGCCGCCGTCACGGTCATTTCTGCCAGAACTTCCAGAACGGCTTCTTTGCGGCCTCCTCAACGACCTGCTGGCCCGCCTCGCCACCGGCGACGGGAAGGGTCGAGACGGCATCGGTCTGCTGCGCGGCACCCGTATTCGTCGCAACCGTCGTGTTTGCGGAGGTCGCGGTTTCGCCAGCCTTCACCGGCTGCTGGCCGTTCTGAAGCGTCGCCTGCCCCGCATTCTCGGTCACGACAGGCCGGGTGTCATCAACCTGTCGCGGCTGGCTTCCACCGGTCAATGTCTGCCAGAAGGACTTCTTTTCCTTCTTCTCGACGGCCGCCATGCCGGGATTGTGTTCCGGCACCGGCAGGGCGCCTTCGCCCCTGGCCAGCTTTTCCGCCTTCTCGGCAGCGACATCGGCCGCAAAGTCCGACGCAGCCTTGTTCTTGGCTTCCTCGGCTTCGCGCACGGCGCGCTCGGCGGCCTCGACCTTGCGCTTCTCGGCCTCTTCGACCTTGCGCTTCTGTTCGGCGATCTCGCGCTCGGTCATCAGCTTGCCGGCGTCGAGCGAATTGCCCGTGGGTGCATAGGCCAGCTCGCGACCCTTGCGCTGATCGGCGACGATCGCCTTGCGCTGCGCTTCCGAAGGTTCGATCCAGACCGTGCCGTTATATTTGCGCATCGCCGTGGCATAGGACGCGGCATAGGTCTTGTTGTAGGTGGTGAGGGCCGATTCCAAACCGCCGGGGGTCGTCATGGCGGGGCAGGCGCCGGCGGCCGAGAACGGCTTGTCTGACTGCTGGTTGAAGACGTATCTCTTCTCGCAGACATTGACTTCCGGCGGCCGCTTGGTCACCTCGAAATGGTCGTAACCGACCTTCAGCATCTTCCAGAATTCGATATTGGGATTGTCGCGATGCCGCGCCATGTTTTCCGCCGTCATGCGGAAGGGGAAGGCCTGGAGCTGGATGGTCGACTGGCCGCCGCCGAAGGCGTCGCGGGCAAGTGCGAAAATCTCCACCATCTGCTCGTCGGTCATCGAATAGCAGCCCGACGACGAACAGGCGCCGTGGATCATCAGATGCGTACCGCTCGCCTTGTTGGCGCGGTCATAGGCATTCGGATAGCCGGTATTGATCGCGAGATAATAGCTCGAATTCGGGTTCATGTTCGCCTTGGAGAGCGGATAGAACCCTTCCGGCGCCTGACGGTCGCCTTCCTTCATCTTCGGGCCGAGTTTGCCAGACCAGGCACAGATCTTGTAGTTGCGCACCTGCCGGAATCGGTTGGACCGGTCCGCCTTCCAGACTTCCAGCCGGCCTTCTTCCTTGAAGATGCGCAGCATGATCGGCGAGGCACGGTCGATATTCATCGCCGACATCTTCGACAGCACCGCGGGCGACAGCTGATAGTTGGTCTTGCTGGACACGTTCTTGAGGTCGACATCGACCTTGTCGAACGTGTCGAGTGTCTCATTCGTGCAGCCGGCGGCGGCAACGGCGAGAAGCGATACAGCGGCAAGAACAGTCAGGCGCATTCCACAAGGTCCGTCAAGAATCGTCAGATCGCATGCCGCCGCGCCGGGCGGGCGGACGCGCAGTCGTAACCGGCTTATACTTCATAAATTCTTAACCGGAAATTCTTTCGCAAGGCTGCCGGAAACCCGCACCCGTCTCAAACACGGGGAATGTGGCCGAGATTTGGCAAGGGCGGCCTCCGCCGCCCTTCAAAACGATCGCCTTAAAGTTGGCGGCCGATATTCAGGTAGCGCTGGCGGCGATCCTTGCGCAGCTGGTCACCCGGCTTGGCCGAAAGGTCCTTCAGCGCCGAAGCGATGACATCGCCGGTGCGGCCGATCACGGCGGCGGGATCGCGATGCGCGCCGCCGACGGGCTCCTGGATGATGCCGTCGATAATGCCGAAGGTCTTCAGGTCCTCGGCGGTGATCTTCATATTGCTCGCCGCTTCCTTGGCGCGGGTGGAATCGCGCCAGAGGATGGAGGCAGCGCCTTCCGGTGAGATGACGCTGTAGATCGCGTGTTCCAGCATATAGACGCGGTCGCCGGTGGCAATCGCGATCGCCCCCCCCGAACCGCCCTCACCGAGAACGACCGAGACGATCGGCACGCGGATGTTGAGGCACATTTCCGTCGAGCGGGCGATGGCTTCCGCCTGGCCGCGCTCTTCCGCGCCGATGCCCGGATAGGCGCCGGCGGTGTCGATCAGCGTGATGACCGGCAGGCCGAAGCGGTCGGCCATTTCCATGACGCGGATCGCCTTGCGGTAGCCTTCCGGCCGCGCACTGCCGAAATTGTGTTTGAGGCGCGACTTGGTGTCGTTGCCCTTTTCCTGGCCGATAATGGCGACGGCTTCGCCGCGGAAGCGGCCGAGACCGGCCTGGATCGCTTCATCCTCGGCAAACTTGCGGTCGCCGGCCAAAGGCGTGAATTCTTCGAAGAGCTGGCGGGCATAGTCCACGAAATGCGGGCGCTGCGGATGGCGCGCGACCTGCGTCTTCTGCCAGGGGCTCAGCTTGGAATAGATGTCGGCCATCGCCTCGCGGGCGCGCACTTCGAGCCGGCCGACCTCATCCGACGTGTCGATGCTCTCATCTTCTTCGGTAAGCTTCTTCAGCTCGTGGATCTTGCCTTCGAGATCCGAGATGGGCTTTTCGAAATCGAGGTAGTTGTGCATGAGATGCGTTTCCGATCGTTTGCTCAAACCGCGCCGGGCGGGTGTCGGCCAAATTTGGGCCAGTCGCGGGCGAAGGGTCCTAATCCGGTTTTTTTGCCTGTTTGGCAAGGGGGTGATGGGTTTGAACGAGCGCGTGAAGCCGTTCTTCCAGCACATGCGTATAGATTTGTGTCGTCGAAATGTCCGAATGCCCCAGCAGTTCCTGCACGGCGCGCAGGTCCGCGCCGTTCTGGAGCAGATGGCTGGCGAAAGCATGGCGAAGGACATGCGGCGACAGTGTCGCGGCCCGAATTCCCGCCCGCCCCGCCAGCGCCTTGAGGTCGCGGGCAAAGACCTGCCGCGGCAGAAAGCCCTCCTTGCTCTGCGCCGGAAACAGGAAGGAGCCCGTCGCCGGATCATCGCCGATCTCGGCCGCCAGCACCTCGCCATAAGCTTCCATAGCCGAAACCGCAGCGCGCGACAGCGGCACCAGCCGCTCTTTGTTTCCCTTGCCCCTCACGACGAGGAAACGCCCCGTCTGCGCGAGAACGCTCGCCGGCAGGGAGACGAGCTCGCTGACGCGCATGCCCGTCGCATAGAGCAGTTCGACGAGCAGATGCATGCGCCGCTTCATCAGAAGATTGCCGCCCGGCTCCGCCGCTTCCGTCTCCGCCTGTGAAATGAGACGCGTGACGTCATCGACGCTCAGCGTCTTCGGCAGCGAGCGCCCCTTCTTCGGCGCATCGAGAATGCCCGTGGGATCATCGCCACGCAGGCCCTCGCCATAGAGGAACTTGAAAAACTGCCGGAGCGCCGAGAGCCGCCGCGCCTGCGAGGCGGCGGCGAAACCCTGTTTGGCGAGATGGCCGAGATAGGCGCGCAGATCGTCCGGCATCGCCTCGGTGAGACGCACATTGCGCTCGTTGAGGAAGGATTTCGCATCCTCGAGGTCGCGCTCGTAGGATTGCAGCGTGTTCACCGCAGCGCCCCGTTCGGCGCTCATCATTTCGAGGAAGGATTCCACCTGAAGCCCGGACGGATCCCTCATGGCTGCGGGTTCACCCGTTCGGAGGGAATGCGGATCGTCACGTCGCGCTCCGTCGGCTCGACGAAGGTCACCAGCGCCACCATGACGCCATAGACCGACCCGACGATCACGGCGCAGAAGAACAGGAAACGGAACAGGGTGGGCATGGCATTCTCCGGAGCGGATGCCGTTTATATTGCCTCGCCGACCGCCGAGCGCAAGGCCGGGCATCACCCGACATCCGGGATGAAGGCTGCGGCAGACTTGACGCTTCCGGTGGTTTTGTCGATACGGAAAGGGACGAAACCCCGGAAACACCAATGACCGAGCCGATCGACCAGGCCCCTCCCGCACTTGCCCCCACGCTTGCAAGTGAGGCCCGTGCCGCGCTCGGCAAACGCAACCTCGTGCTGATCGGCCTGATGGGTGCGGGAAAATCGGCGATCGGCCGCATGACCGCGCAGGCGCTCGGCATTCCCTTCGTCGATTCCGACCATGAGATCGAGCGCGTCTCGCGCATGTCGATCACGGATCTGTTCGCCGCCTATGGCGAGGCCGAATTCCGAGCGCTGGAAACCCGCGTCATCAAGCGCCTGCTGCGCTCCGGCCCGCGTGTCGTGTCGACCGGTGGCGGCGCCTATATCAATGACAACACCCGCAAGCACATCAAGCGCGGTGGTCTCACCGTCTGGCTGAAGGCCGATCTCGACGTGCTCTGGGAACGCGTCAACAAGCGCGACACCCGTCCACTGCTCAAGACGGAAAACCCGCGCCAGACGCTCGAAAATCTCATGAACGCCCGCTACCCGGTCTATGCGCAAGCCGATCTCACCGTGATGTCGCGCGACGTGAAGAAGGAAACCATGGTGGAGGAGGTGCTGACCGCCATCACCGCCACCCGCAAACCCTGACGAGATGCCCATGACTGCTTCTGCCACCGCGCGCCGCACCGTGCGGGTCGAGCTTGCCGACCGCTCCTATGACATCCTGATCGGCCCCGGCCTGATTGCCGCCGCCGGTCGTGAGATCGCAAGCCGCCTCAAGGGCCGCAAGATCGCCGTCATCACCGACGAAAACGTCGCGCCGATCTATCTCGACAATTTCCTGGCCGCCCTGAAGGTGGAGGACATCGACGCCGTCTCGCTCGTGCTGCCGGCCGGCGAGAAGACCAAGAGCTTCGAGCATCTGATCAGCGTCTGCGACAGCGTGCTCGCCGCCCGCATCGAACGCAACGACGCCGTCGTCGCCCTCGGCGGCGGCGTGATCGGCGACCTCACCGGCTTTGCCGCCGGCATCGCACGCCGCGGCTCGCGCTTCATCCAGGTGCCGACCTCGCTTCTGGCGCAAGTCGACAGCTCCGTCGGCGGCAAGACGGGCATCAACTCGCCACACGGCAAGAACCTCATCGGCGTCTTCCACCAGCCCGATCTGGTGCTCGCCGATACCGACGTGCTCGACACGCTCTCGCCGCGCGAATTCCGCGCCGGCTATGCCGAGGTCGCCAAATACGGCCTGATCGACAAGCCCGACTTCTTCGCCTGGCTCGAAAAGAACTGGCGGGCCGTCTTTGCCGGCGGCGATGCCCGCATCGAGGCGATCGCCACGAGCTGCCAGGCCAAGGCCGACGTGGTCGCCGCCGACGAGCGGGAAAACGGCCAGCGCGCGCTGCTCAATCTCGGCCACACCTTCGGCCATGCGCTGGAAGCCGCCACGCAGTATGACAGCGCCCACCTCGTGCATGGCGAAGGTGTTTCCATCGGCATGGTACTCGCCCACCAGTTCTCCGCCCGCATGAACCTGTGCAGCCCCGATGACGGCAAGCGCGTCGAAAAGCACCTGCGCGACGTCGGCCTGCCGACCTCCATGAGCGAAATCCCCGGCGGCTTGCCGCCCGCGGAGGTGCTGATGGACGCTATTGCGCAGGACAAGAAGGTGAAGGGCGGAAAGCTCACCTTCATCCTGACGCGCGGTGTCGGCCAGTCCTTCGTCGCCGATGACGTGCCGCAATCCGAAGTCGTCGCTTTCCTGAAGGAAAAGCTGCCGAAATGACCAGCGACGCGCCCGCAGCACTCGCTCCCTTCCCGTGGCTGCTGATCGTTACGGTTCTCGGCCTGATCCCGCTCGCCATCCTGCTCTTCCGCTTTCGCGCACCGCTCGCAACGCTGTGGCGCACGCATCAGGAGGCCCGTGAGGCGGAAGGCGAACGCCGGCAGGCGGAAAGTGCTGCGGCAAAGCCCGACCGCGAAAAGCTGCTCGGCATGCTCGACCTCGACGCGCTCGAGGTCTCCGACATCATGATCCACCGCACGACGATGCGCGGCCTCGATGCCGACGACCCGCCGGAAGAGATCGTCAAGGCCGTGCTGGAGAGCCCCTATACGCGCATGCCGCTCTGGGCGGGCTCGGTCGACAATATCGTCGGCGTCGTGCACGCCAAGGATCTCTTGCGGGCGCTCGCCGAGCCTGGCGTCGAGCCGAAGAACCTCGACATCACCAAGGTCGCGCAAAAACCCTGGTTCGTGCCGGATACAACGACGCTGAAGGAACAGCTTGCCGCCTTCCTGCGCCGGCAGGAGCATTTCGCCACCGTGGTAGACGAATATGGCGAGGTGCAGGGCGTCGTGACGCTTCAGGACATTTTGAAGGAGATCGTCGGCGACACTTCGGACGAGGCGGCCATCGACCTGCAGGGCGTGCGCCGCGAGGCGGACGGCTCGCTCGTCGTCGATGGCGGCGTGGCGATCCGCGACCTCAACCGCGCCTTCGGCTGGACCCTGCCGGACGAGGAGGCAACGACCATTGCCGGCCTCGTCATCCATGAATCGAAATCGATCCCCGAGGAGCGCCAGGCCTTCACCTTCTACGGCAAGCGCTTCATCGTCATGAAGCGCGTGAAGAACCGCATCACCAAGCTGCGCATCCGCCCGGTCGAGCCGGTCCAGATCAACAGCTGACTACCAGCGTGTCGGCTCTCCGGGCGCCGCCACCTCGACGGCAAGCGCATGCAGCCCCGCGTCGAACTCCGCCTTCACCAGATCGTTGATCGCCCGATGCCGCGCCACCCGGCCCATCCCGGCAAAGGCCGAAGCGACGATGCGCACGCGCATATGCGTCTCGCCTTCGCCGTCGTAGCCGGGTTGGTGGCCGGCATGCAGGTGGCTCTCATTGATGACCTCGAGCCGTTCGGGCGAAAAGGCCGCGTCGAGCTTCTCGGTGATGCTGGATTTCATGGACATGAGCGAACTTTCGGCGGCCGGAAAATCACGCGCCGCAACGCAACAAAATAGTTCCACAAAGCCAGCAACATTCCGCTTTGTCAATTCTTGTTGCAGGCGCTGCGCACCCCCATAATGTGCGTCATGAAACTCGATTCCAAATACTTCGACCGCATCCGCACGAAGCGGCGCGTGGAGCGTCCCGAACGCTCCGCGCCGACCTGTCAGTGGGATGGCTGCGAGGAAAATGCCAAACACCGCGCCCCCGTCGGCCGCAATGCCGACGGCCAGTATTTCATGTTCTGCTTCGAGCACGTCAAGGAATACAACAAGGGCTACAACTACTTCTCCGGCCTCTCCGACGGCGAGATCGCGCGCTACCAGAAGGAGGCCATCACCGGCCATCGCCCCACCTGGACGATCGGCGTCAACAAGGCCGCCAAGAACGGTCCGGCGCAGGGTTCGGCGCGCTCCGGCTCGGCCGGGGCAAATCAGCGCATCCGCGATCCCTTCGGCCTTTTCAACGAGGGCAAGGGTCGCCGGCCGCAGATGGAACCGCGCGCCAGAAAACTGAAGACGCTGGAGGCAAAGGCCTTCGACACGCTCGGCCTTGCGGCCAATGCGACGGGCGACGACATCAAGACCGCCTACAAAACGCTTGTCAAAAAGCATCACCCGGATGCAAATGGCGGAGATAGAGGCTCGGAGGAGCGTTTTCGCGCGGTCATCCAAGCATATCAATTGTTAAAGCAGGCCGGCTTCTGCTAGAGCATTTGGCGGCCGGGCGGAATCGCCCGGTATCGTCCTTCTGCGGTCAAGCAAAAGGCATGGTCGGCGAGCACTAAGGTATTGGGGTGGAGGAGAACCCGCCGCCCGCGGAGACGTGATGAGCAAGATGGATCTCGATATTTCCAACCTCCCCGATACGTCAGTATCTGTCCGGGAGGTTTTCGGCATTGATACGGACTTGAGGGTTCCGGCCTATTCCAAGGCGGACGCCTATGTACCGGACCTCGACCCGGACTACCTGTTCGACCGCGAAACGACGCTGGCCATTCTCGCCGGCTTTGCCCATAACCGCCGCGTCATGGTCTCCGGTTACCACGGCACGGGTAAGTCGACCCATATCGAGCAGGTCGCCGCCCGCCTCAACTGGCCCTGCGTGCGCGTCAACCTCGACAGCCATGTCAGCCGTATCGACCTCGTCGGCAAGGACGCCATCGTCGTCAAGGACGGCCTTCAGGTCACCGAATTCAAGGACGGCATCCTGCCCTGGTCCTACCAGCACAATGTCGCGCTCGTCTTCGACGAATACGACGCCGGCCGGCCGGACGTGATGTTCGTCATCCAGCGCGTGCTGGAATCCGCCGGCCGCCTGACGCTGCTCGACCAGAGCCGCGTCATCCGCCCGCACCCCGCCTTCCGCCTGTTCGCCACCGCCAACACGGTCGGCCTCGGCGACACGACGGGCCTCTATCATGGCACGCAGCAGATCAACCAGGCGCAGATGGACCGCTGGTCGATCGTCACCACGCTGAACTATCTGCCGCACGACCATGAAGTCAGCATCGTCGCCGCCAAGGTCAAGCGCCTCTCCGGCGGCAAGGACGGCCGTGACACGATCTCGCGCATGGTCCGCGTTGCGGATCTCACCCGCGCCGCCTTCATCAACGGCGACCTCTCGACGGTCATGAGCCCGCGCACGGTCATCACCTGGGCCGAGAATGCCGAAATCTTCGGCGATATCGCCTTCGCCTTCCGCGTCACCTTCCTCAACAAGTGCGACGAACTGGAACGCACGCTGGTTGCCGAACTCTACCAGCGCGCCTTCGGCGTCGAGCTGAAGGAAAGTGCCGCCAATATCGTCCTGGAGGCGACGGCCTAAGGCCCGGTAAAGCGCATGGCAGCTCGCGGTGACAATTCGAAGCCGAGGCCCGGCGGCGTGGTCGACATGGAGCCATTCCGCCGTGCGGTGAGCGGTTGCGTCCGCGCCGTGGCCGGTGACGGCGAGGTGGAGGTTTCCTTCGCCAACGAACGTCCCGGCATGACCGGCGAGCGCATCCGCCTGCCCGAACTCTCCAAGCGCCCCTCGCCGACCGAAGTCGCGATCACCCGCGGCCTCGGCGATAGCATGGCTCTGCGCAAGGCCTGCCACGACGCCCGCATCCACGCCACCATGTCGCCGCAGGGTGCAGACGCCCGCGCGATCTTCGACGCCGTCGAGCAGGCGCGCGTGGAAGCCATCGGCTCGAACCGCATGCAGGGCATGGCGCTGAACCTCAGCACCATGCTGACGGAGAAATACGCCAAGTCCAATTTCGGCGCGATCACCCGCCAGGCCGACGCGCCGCTCGAAGAGGCGGTTGCGCTCATCGTGCGCGAAAAGCTGACGGGCCAGGCTCCGCCCGCCTCCGCCGGAAAGGTTCTCGATCTCTGGCGCGATTTCATCACGGAAAAAGCCGGCAAGGACATGGAAGGCCTGACGGCCGCCATCAACGACCAGCAGGCCTTTTCGCGCGTCGTGCGCAACATGCTAGCTTCGATGAACGTCGCCGAACAGTACGGCGAGGATGAAAACGAGCCGGACGATTCCGAGACGCCCGAAGACGAAAACCAGCCGCGCACCGACGAGCAGGAAGACAACAACAGCCAGGAAGAGGCCGGCGACGATTCAGCGCCCGCCGACGAGAACGAAACGTCCGACGAGCAGATGGACGAAGGCGAGATGGACGGCGCGGAGATCTCCGACGACGACCTCGTCGACGACGACGGCGACGAGACGGAAAAGCCCGGCGAAGTGCGCCGCCCGAACCAGCCCTTCTCCGATTTCAACGAGAAGGTCGATTACGGCGTCTTCACGCAGGAATTCGACGAGACGATCACCGCGGAAGAACTCTGCGACGAGGCGGAACTCGACCGCCTGCGCGCCTTCCTCGACAAGCAGCTCGCCCACCTCCAGGGGGCCGTCGGCCGCCTTGCCAACCGTCTGCAGCGCCGCCTGATGGCGCAGCAGAACCGCGCCTGGGAATTCGACCTCGAAGAGGGTTACCTCGACAGCGCCCGCCTGCAGCGCATCATCATCGATCCGATGCAGCCGCTCTCCTTCAAACGCGAGAAGGACACGACCTTCCGCGATACGGTCGTGACGCTGCTCATCGACAATTCCGGCTCGATGCGTGGCCGGCCGATCACCGTTGCCGCCACCTGCGCCGATATCCTCGCGCGCACGCTGGAGCGTTGCGGCGTGAAGGTCGAAATCCTCGGCTTTACCACCAAGGCGTGGAAGGGCGGCCAGTCGCGCGAGAAGTGGCTGGGCAGCGGCAAGCCGCAATCCCCCGGCCGCCTCAACGACCTGCGCCACATCATCTACAAGAGCGCCGACGCGCCGTGGCGCCGCGCGCGCCGCAATCTCGGCCTGATGATGCGCGAAGGCCTGCTCAAGGAAAACATCGACGGCGAAGCGCTGATCTGGGCGCATGACCGTCTCTTGGCCCGCCCCGAGCAGCGCCGCATCCTGATGATGATCTCGGACGGTGCGCCGGTCGACGATTCGACGCTGTCGGTGAACCCCGGCAACTATCTGGAACGGCATCTGCGCGCCGTCATCGAGCAGATCGAGACACGTTCGCCGGTCGAGCTTCTCGCCATCGGTATCGGCCATGACGTGACGCGCTACTATCGCCGCGCCGTCACCATCGTCGATGCGGACGAACTGGCCGGCGCGATGACCGAACAGCTCGCTTCGCTCTTTGCCGACGAATCGACCAGCCGCCGCCCCGCCGGCCGCCGCCGTGCGGGCTGAACGGGCGCAAAGGCGCTGCAAGGGAGGCCTCCTGCGGGGCCTCTCCATTCTAGTGATCAGCGCTACCCTCTCCCTCCCGCTGGCCCGCGTCGCCGTAGCGGAGAGCATCGACCTGCCCGTCTCCAGCCGCGCCTTCTCCGAATTCGCCATCGGCTCCGACAAGCGCATTTTCGGCAAACTCGAGTTCCTCGGCGGCCTCAGCTACTCCTCCACCAATCCCCTGCTTGGCGCCGTCTCGGCCATCCGCTTTCGCGGCGACCATAAGAATTTCGTCGCCGTTCTCGATACCGGCCACTGGCTGACCGGCCGCGTCGAGCGCGATGCCGAGGGAAAACTGAGCGGCCTTGCGGATCTGAAGGTCCGCTCGATGTTTAACAGCGCCGGGCAGGACGAGAACGTCAAGTACCAGATGGATTCCGAGGGGCTGGCCATCGGCAAGGGTGAACTTTTCGTCAGCTACGAGGTGTTCCACCGCATCGACGCCTATCCCGATCCGGGCTTCATGGAGGCATCCCCTACGCGCAGCCTGCCGCTGCCCTTCCCCCGCAACGAGATGCGCAGCAATCGCGGCATGGAGACGCTGGCCATGTCGCCCGAAGCCGGGCCGCTCGGCGCGACGCTTGTGACCGTCACGGAACGCAGCCTGGATGCCGATGGCAATGTGCTCGCCGCCGTGCTCGACGGCCCGCTCAAGGGCAATTTTGCGGTCAA
>CBFGOD010000012.1:0-21348 GCA_965650295.1 uncultured Shinella sp.
CGCCCGCATTCCGCTCGGCCTTGCCGTCGCCATAGAATTCCTCGGGCCGCTGGCGGTCGCCACCTGGTCGCTCGGCAAGGGCTGGCGGCTGGTCTGGCCGGTCGCGGCGTTCATCGGCGTCGTGCTGTTGTCGCATGACGGCGCGGGCTGGGTCGGCGATCCCGTGGGCATGCTGTTTGCCGTCGGCGCGGGCATCGGCTGGGGCACCTATATCATCCTCATGAAGAAGACCGGAGCGGTGTTCAAGGGGCTGGAAGGCCTCTCCATGTCGCTCCTCTTCGCCGCCATCGCCGCCGCGCCCTTCGGGCTGCCGAACGTCGGCGAGGCCCTGAACCCGCAAGGGCTGGGCATGATGCTCGGCTTGGCGATCCTGGTGCCGCTCTTCCCCTATGCGCTGGAGATGATCGCGCTGCGCCGCATGCCCATGTCGGCCTTCGGCATCCTGATGAGCCTGGAGCCGGCGCTCGGCGCGCTGGCCGGCTTCCTCGTGCTCAGCCAGCCGATGACGCCTTTGCAGATGCTCGGCACGGCGCTTGTCGTGGCGGCGAGTGCGGGCGTCACCTCCAGCGGAAACGGCGAAGGCGAGGGGAAAACGGCCTGAAATGCCGCCTCTTTCATGTTCCTGCCGCAATCGCTAGGTTCAAGCAGAATCATCGACGTTTCCGGGGACACTCCATGTTGAAGAAAGTTGCGCTCGTCGCGCTCGCCGCGACCTACCTTTCCGCCTGCACGACGACGGACCCGTATACGGGCGAGCAGAAGGTTTCCAACACGGCCGGCGGTGCCGCCATCGGCGCTGGCATGGGCGCGGTCGCGGGCCTGCTGATCGGCAACAACCCCGTGCAGCGCCGCAATGCCGCGCTGATCGGCGCGGGTGTCGGAGCGCTTGCCGGTGGTGCCATCGGCAATTACATGGACAACCAGGAATCGGAGCTGCGCGCGCAGTTGCAGGGCACCGGCGTTTCGGTCAGCCGCGTCGGCGACCGCATCGTGCTCAACATGCCCTCGAATGTCACCTTCGCAACGGACCGCGATCAGGTGATCCCGCCGTTCTATCCGACGCTCGATTCGGTGGCGCTCGTGCTGCGCAAGTTCGACAAGACGCTGATCGATGTCGACGGACATACCGATTCGGTCGGCAATGCCGGCTACAACATGGATCTCTCCAACCGCCGCGCCAATTCGGTCGCCAATTACCTCGCCTCGCGCGGTGTCGACCAGCGCCGCATGTCGGCCATGGGCTACGGCCTGGAGCGCCCGATCGCCTCCAACGCGACGGAAATGGGACGCGCGCAGAACCGCCGCGTGGAGATTTCCATCTCGCCGCTCAAGGGGTAGGCCCTCAGCGCGTGACTTCGAAGTGACCGGTATCGAAAGCCGAAGTGGCATGCAACTGTTGCTGATTACCGGGCCAGCCGGCGTGGGGAAGTCCACGCTGAGCTGGGAAATGAGCGCGCAACTTGCCGCGGCTGACGTCGCCCATGCCGTTGTCGAAAGCGATGAACTGGACAGGGTGTTTCCGCGCCCCAATGCCGATGATCTCGGGAAAATTCAGCCCGGCGCTGTTGACGTCAGCAGCATCAACCTGGCTGCGATCTGGTCGACATATCAAGCCCTGGGTCACACGCGCCTGATCATGTCGGGCGTCATGCTGCACCTGAATTTTGACAAGCGATGGATCCTTTCCGCCATACCCGAAGCGCGGATTACGGTCGTCCGTATGTTGGCTGCCGAGCCGACACTGCTGGCGCGGCTCGCGCAACGCGAGGTCGGTTCCGGAGCAGACGAACAAGCACAGCGCTCGCTTCGGCAGGCAAGGCGCATGGCAGGCGAGGAAGCCGACGGCATCATCCTGCTGCCTACGGACGGCAAGACACCCGCGGAACTGGCAGGGATAATTCTTCGCAAAACCGGTTGGCTGGATATCGGCGGTCAGCAGGAATAAGCCTGCCGGAACACCCGGAAAACGTGCTCGAAGTCGCGTCAGGCCCGCCTGAGCCGCGGGTCGTCGTCGGCCGGGTTGTAGAACAGGGAGAGCACGAGGCTCTTCGCGATCCGCTCGGCCGTCGCCATAAACCATGCCTTCGCCTCCGGCGAGGGCGCTATATCGTCGAGCGTGGCGGAAAACAGGCCGAGCCAGGTCTCAAACAGCGGCGGGTTCATACCCGCCACGCCCTGATGCGCCATGACCGGCTTTCCCGCATAGCCGCCGTCCTTTAAGGCAACCGCTGACCAGAAGCGGTTCATCTTCTGCATATGCTCGGGCCAGCGACCGTTCAGCCGGCCGTCGAAGACCGGGCCGAGCTCCGGATGCGCCCGCACGCGGCCATAAAACGTCTCCACCAGCAGCGGAATGAAATCGGCGGTGACGCCGATTGCCTGCATTTCAGTCTCCGCGCGGGCGCGGATGGCGGCGAAGTGGGAAAGACGGTCTGGATCGGTTTCGCTCACGGCCGGAAGATAGGAAGCTTTCAGGGCCGGTACAATCCGGCCGATCGCTGCGGGGTGAGACTGGAACCGAATTAAGGCCCCTCCCGCTCCGGCGCCCATTCCAGCCGCTTGTAGTCGAAACCGTATTCCAGCGTCGGCTTGACGATCTCGAAATAGGGCGAGAGATCGAAGTCGCGCGGTGTGTAGAGCGAGTGGTGGCGGATGTGGAGGATCTCTTCGCGCGAATAGGTCGAGGTTGCCGCCGCGTGGCCGGGCGCGCGCGTCACGTCGGGCAGGATCGGGTAACGGATGCGCTCGAAGGCTTCGGCGATCAGCGTCGAGCAGATCGCCCGCGTGGGAT
This sequence comes from uncultured Shinella sp., assembly GCA_965650295.1. Taxonomy (GTDB): domain Bacteria; phylum Pseudomonadota; class Alphaproteobacteria; order Rhizobiales; family Rhizobiaceae; genus Shinella. The sequence goes on from CBFGOD010000012.1 coordinate 2,792, forward strand.
CGCCGGAGCCGAAGGCGATCATCCGGCGGCGCCAGCGCACCGGGATCGGCGGTGTCGGCAGGAAATAGCGCAGCATGTCGGTGATGTTCTTCATGTCGTATTTCAGCCCCAGCCGCGAGACCATGAAGGAGACCAGCATGTCGCGATCCTCGGGCGTCAGGCCGACAGGCCGGCAGATGCGCGTATTGTAGGTGCGGTATTTGTTGAGCGGCACGGCCACGCAGCCCTCGCCGATATTGACCTCGATCAGCTGCGGCCGCTCCGTCGCACGCAACGCGGCCTGGTCGAGCGTCAGCGGCACCTGGTCGCCGACGAAGAGGGCGGCATGCGACCAGGTCGATTGCGTCAGATATTTGATCGCCGCCGAGACCTTCTGATTGCCCTCGACCAGCAGGATATCGCCGGGCCTCAGCGTGCGCGCCAGCGTCTCGGGATCGGAGGGCGTGTAGGGCTCGTAGCCGGAGGTCTGGCTTTGCAGCCGGTCGGCGAGTTTTCGGCCGAGACGGTCCATCAGCGTGTCGCGGCTTGCGGAAAGCGGCTTCAGTGCGGCGGTCACGTCCCATCCCTTGCAGTCTTTGCGATGGTCACTCTAACGCTACATGCGGCCTCCTGTCGAGGTTGACCAAATCCCATTGGTTCCTATATTTAGAATTATTCTAAACTGGATGCTCGACGATGTTCTCCCGCCTTCTCCGCCCCGGCAAACGCAGCCTTGAATCCTTGAGCGAGCAGGAAATCCTGGCACTCGCCATCACCTCCGAAGAGGACGACGGGCGGATCTATCTCGCCTATGCGGATGCGCTGAGCGATGCCTATCCGAATTCCGCCCGCGTCTTCGAGGAAATGGCGGCGGAGGAGAGCCACCACCGCCAGATGCTGATCGACCGGCATATTGCCCGTTTCGGCGACCGCATTCCGCTGGTCCGGCGCGAATATGTGCGGGATTTTCCCGAGCGCAAGCCGGACTGGCTGATCGGCAATATGCCGCTCGAGAGTATTCGGGCACAGGCGGAGGCCATGGAGGAGGCGGCGCACCGCTTCTACCTGACGGCGGCGGCACGCACGCAGGACGCGGCAACGCGCAAGCTGCTGGGGGACTTGGCGCTGGCGGAGAAATCGCACGAATCACTCGCTCGGCGGCTCGGCGAGGAGCACACGCCATCAGACGTGAAAGAGGAGGAGGACCAGACGGCGCGGCGGCAATTCGTGCTGACCTATGTGCAGCCCGGCCTTGCCGGCCTGATGGACGGCTCCGTCTCGACGCTGGCGCCGATCTTCGCCGCCGCCTTCGCCACGCAGGATACCTGGCAGACCTTCCTCGTCGGCCTGTCGGCCTCGGTCGGTGCCGGCATCTCGATGGGCTTCACGGAAGCCGCCCATGACGACGGAAAACTGTCGGGGCGCGGCTCGCCGGTCAAGCGCGGTCTGGCCTCCGGCATCATGACGGCGCTCGGCGGCCTTGGCCACGCGCTGCCCTATCTCATTCCAAATTTCATGCTGGCGACGACCATTGCCGTCTTCGTCGTGTTCGTGGAGCTGTGGGCCATCGCCTTCATCCAGAACCGCTACATGGAGACGCCGTTCTGGCGGGCCGCCATGCAGGTCGTGCTGGGCGGCAGCCTCGTTCTGGCGGCCGGCGTGCTCATCGGCAATGCGTGATCACTGCCCGGCGGGGCGGTTCATGTCGCGCACGACCCAGCGGAAAAAGAAAAAGATGCCGGCGCCCATGGCGATCACTGGCAGGAGATTGGCAATAGCTTCCATTTCGACCTCGTTGTCCCCCCCCCCCTTTCGGAGAGGCATTAAGGTTTTGCTAACCAATGCGCAATGCATATACCAGCGACGGTCCGTTCACAAATTGCGACCGTCCCTCACGAGAGTCATGACTTCCACCTGAGGTGGAGATTTGAAGCGCTACGCTTTAACCGCTAGAAGCGGCTTTGCTATGTGTTGGTAGCTACGGTTAAAGAGGTCGGCAGAGTCAGAAGCCTTATCGACCTTTTCCTGATTACGGATATAGCGTCTGACGACCTGCTCCTCATAGCCAGACGTGGACAGGAAATATCCTCGCGCCCAGAAGTGATATCCCTGCAGCACCGCTTGCACGCATATTTGTTGGCCACGTAAAGGGCAGTCTTGCCCTTTAAAAAGCCGACGATATGCGACACAGAATATTTCGGCGGGATTGATATCAGCTTATGCACACGGCCGGGCATCAAGTGCACGTCGCGTGTGATTGTGAGCGTTCTTCCATAAAACCTCTGTTCTATGTGTGGGCCAGCCCAACGGTCCAAACCCGGAGGTCTCTCCATCAATATGTAGAACGCGTCCAGTCCTCCATCGGACGTGGAGGCTTACACACTTCATAACAAAAAGGCCGCGGATCGCTCCGCGGCCTTTCGGCAGCCCCCCGCCGGAAAAAATGTTTACTGGCCGACCGACGATACCATGACGGCATCGCCGTTTTCGATGGAGACCCAGCGACCGGCATGGAACGAGGCCTGGCGCTTCAGGAAGCGGTAAGGCGTCGTCGTCCAGAGTTTTACCTCATTGTTGAGGTTGTCGAGAATGAAATCACCCTGCGTAGTGCGCAGCGTCAGCACGGCATGGCCCTCACCGTCAGGCTTGCGCACGACCGTGATCAGCAGGTCGCCGACGGCAAAGCCCTTTTCCATCAGCTTCTTGCGCTTCAGGAGAACGAAGTCCTCGCAGTCGCCGGCGCCATCGGGATAGGACCAGTATTCGTCGCGGCCGTGCAGTTCCTTGTCCGTCATCGGCGTGATGTCGCGGTTGACGCTGGCATTGATCTGGCGAACGACGGACCAGCCGAATTCCGTGACCTTGGCGGGCGCCTGGTTGCGCACGCCGGCCTGGCATTCGGATTTGTTGGTCTGGCAGAATTCGTAATGGCCGATCGGCTGCGAGGTCACGCTGCCTGTCTTCATGGACAGAGCAGAAGCGGGCGCCGTGAAAGCCGAGGAAGAAGAAATGAGCAGAGCAAAAAACGCCGCCGCCCCAGCCTTCGCACCAATCATTCGTGCCATGTAACGTCCCCTAATCGTTAACAAAGAGTTAACGGTGCAGGGGGCGTTTCGTCAATCATCAGAATTGGCGATGCCGGAATATGGTTAAGATGTGATCGGCGCGCCACGCTCCCCCGTTACGGGAGATGCGCAAACCCCTCCGCCGCCTCGAGGATTTTTGCGATATCCTGCGGCCGCGACAGGCGGTGGTCGCCGTCGCGGATCATGGTCAGAACCACGTCGTCGCCGGACAGATGCTCCATCAGCCGCACCGCATGGGCATAGGGCACATCGGGGTCGGCCATGCCCTGCAGGATATGCACCGGGCAGCCGGTTTCGATGACGCCTGTCAGCACGCGGTTTTTCCGCCCGTCCTCGATCAGCTTCAATGTATAGATGTTCGGATCGGGGCCGTAGGGCGTCGGCTCCTCGAACTGGCCGCGTTCGGCCAACGCGGTGCGCTCGGCTTCCGTCAGGTTCGGCTCGATGAGCTCCGAGGTGAAATCCGGCGCCGGCGCGATCAGCACGAGGCCGGCAATCGCGACATCCTTGCGCTTGGCAAGCTCGGCGACGGCGCGCAGCGCAATCCAGCCGCCCATGGACGAGCCGACCAGCACGACGCGACGGGTGCCGAGTGTTTTTACGGCATGCTCTATGACGGCAAGCGCCTCCTCCAGCCAGCGCGAGATCGTGCCGTCGACGAAGGCGCCCCCCGAAACGCCGTGGCCGGAATAGTCGAAGCGGATCGCGGCCGTGCCGATCCGTTCGGCAAGGGCGGCGAGCTCCACGGCCTTGGTGCCGCTCATGTCCGAACGGTAGCCGCCGAGCCAGACGAGATGGGCAAGCGTGTTGCCGCTAGTGGCCGGCTGGAGTGCCATGGCGATGTCCCGCGCTGCATCGCCCATGCCGACCGTGATGAAATCCGCACCCGCCCCGTTGCCGTTTGCCGCCATCGTTCCTATCTCCTGTCTGTGCGCCGACCCCATGCAAAAGCGCGTTTTTGCCGGTCTTTGGTCCCGAGCTAGACCAGATTCGCACGCGCAAGGACAGGTGGTGATTTTTTCCGCGCGGCGTGCTATTGACTTCACAAGCGCGATCAACACATTGCCGAAAACGCCGTCTATCCGGCAAAACGGCCTGGTCGCCGCACAGATTCATATCGTTCGAAACAGTTCGAGGAGAACACGACCATTCGCAGACCCTTTAAAGCGGAAGCCCCCGTCAAAGACGGCCCGCGTTCCAACCGGGAAATCCGTATTCCCCGCGTCCAGCTCATCGATGCCGAAGGCACCAACCACGGCACCGTTCCCACCGATCAGGCGCTCCGCATGGCGGAAGAAGCCGGCCTCGATCTCGTGGAGATTTCGCCGAACTCCGAACCGCCCGTCTGCAAGATCCTTGACCTCGGCAAGCTGAAATATTCCAACCAGAAGAAAGCAGCCGAAGCGCGCAAGAAGCAGAAGATCGTCGAGATCAAAGAAATCAAGATGCGCCCGAACATCGACACGCACGATTACGACGTGAAGATGAAGGCGATGAACCGCTTCTTCGAAGAAGGCGACAAGGTGAAGGTGACGCTGAAGTTCCGCGGCCGCGAAATGGCCCACCAGGAACTCGGCATGAAGCTTCTGCTGCAGGTCAAGGAAGACACGCTGACCATCGCCAAGGTCGAAGCCGAGCCGAAGCTCGAGGGACGCCAGATGATGATGGTGCTCGCGCCGCGGTGAGCCCATCGGTCCCCGGACCGCACGGATCAAGCCGCCTTTCGGGGCGGCTTTTCCATTTTCGCCTCCGAAACCCCCGCTTTGCGGAATCCGGTTGCGCTTTCCGGGGACTTCGGTTACAAGCCGCCGTCCGAACGGTCCGGCAGGGCATGCCGTGGCCGTTCTTTACGCTGGAGAGGCACTTTCGTCAGTGTCTCTCGAATTCAAGAAGAATGGAGTAGCAAAATGCCCAAGATGAAGACGAAATCGTCTGCCAAGAAGCGGTTCAAGATCACCGCGACCGGCAAGGTCGTCGCTGCCGCTGCCGGCAAGCGCCACGGCATGATCAAGCGTTCCAACAAGTTCATTCGCGACGCACGCGGCACCATGGTGCTGGCCGAGCCGGATGGCAAGAAGGTGGTCAAGAACTACCTGCCGAACGGTCTCTGAGACTAATCGCGCTTTTGAAACGTTAAGGAGATCATGACATGGCACGTGTAAAACGCGGCGTAACTTCCCACGCCAAGCACAAGAAGACGCTGAAGGCAGCCAAGGGTTTCTACGGCCGCCGCAAGAACACCATCCGCGCCGCCAAGGCCGCGGTTGACCGTTCCAAGCAGTTTGCCTACCGCGACCGCAAGGTCAACAAGCGCAACTTCCGCGCTCTCTGGATCCAGCGCATCAACGCTGCCGTCCGCGAGCACGGCCTGACCTACGGCCGCTTCATCGACGGCCTGAACAAGGCCGGCATCGAAGTTGACCGCAAGGTTCTGTCGGACATGGCGATCCATGAGACCGAAGCTTTCGGCGCGCTCGTCGCAGCCGCCAAGAAGGCTCTGGAATACCTCAAGGACGCCGGCACGAAGAACGAGTTTGAGACCGCCGTCAACTAACCGGCGCTCACAACAAATCTTCGCTTCGTTGTGAAACCCGCGCCGGGGAACCGGTGCGGGTTTTTGCTTTCAACCAGGATTGTGGCCATGGACGGCAAGCTTCTCGCGCTTGAGACGATCCCCCGGATGACCGACGGGGACATCGAGACGCTGCTTGCCGCGCTGACGCTGCGCACGAACCGCGTCGAGCGGGTCGAGCTGTCCTTCGGCGCCGTCTGGATCAAGCGTTACGGCACCGAGCGCCCACCGGTCTGGACCAAGGCGCAGACGGCACTTGCCGCCCTGTTTGGCCAGCCGTTCCTGCGCCCCTCGCCCGTCCTCGACAGCAAGGGCATGATCGCGCGGGAAATCCGCCGCATCGAAACCTTCGCGCAGGCCGGCGTGCCTGTGCCTAACGTGCTCTACTCCTCCGGCAGCGCGCTCGTCCTTTCCGATGTCGCGCCCACCGTGACCGCACGCCTTCAGGCACTCGCCAAGACCGACCCCGCCGGCCATGACGACCTGCTGGTCGCCTGTGCCGCCCATCTCGGCGCCCTGCATGCCAAGGGGCTTTGCCATGGCCGGCCGCATCCGCGCGATTTCTTCATCGCGGGCGATGCGATCGGCTTCATGGATTTCGAAGAGGAACCCGAGGCGGCCATGCCGCTTGCCACCGCGCAGGCGCGCGACCTTTGGCTGCTCTTCCTGCAGCTCGCCGACCGCGCGATGACGGGCCGCGAGACCGTGGACCGGGCCTTTGCCGCCTGGCGCGCCGCCGCACCTGAAGGAATCGAGGGGGAACTGGCCAAAATGCTCCGGCTCCTCAGCAAGTTTTTGTCGCCAACCCGATTGATCGGGCGCGTGCACATGGGTAGTGATCTCAGGCGCTTCCTGGCCGCAACTGGCTATTTATCCGATGTTCTCCTGAACGCTCCCCGCCCGGCCGACGCAAGCAAAGCAGGTAAAGATGACTGAACTCAATACACTGGAAAAGCAGCTCCTCACCGACGTTGCCGCAGCCTCCGACGAGGCGGCGATCGAAGCCGTGCGCGTCTCCGCACTCGGCAAGAAGGGCTCCGTCTCGGAACTCCTCAAGACGCTCGGCACCATGTCGCCGGAAGAGCGCCAGACACGCGGCGCCGCGATCAACGCGCTGAAGACGCGCGTGACGGACGCCATCACCGAGCGCAAGACCGCGCTGCGCGATGCCGCGATCGACGCTCGCCTCAAGGCCGAGACGGTCGATGTCAGCCTTCAGGTTCGCTCGTCGCCGGCCGAGCGCGGCCGCATCCACCCGATCAGCCAGATCGTCGACGAGATCACCGCGATCTTCGCCGACATGGGTTTTTCCATCGCCGAAGGCCCCGATGTCGAGACCGACTATTATAACTTCACGGCGCTGAACTTCCCCGAAGGTCATCCGGCCCGCGAGATGCACGACACGTTCTTCTTCCCCGCGGACGAGAACGGCGACCGCAAGGTGCTGCGCACGCACACCTCGCCCGTGCAGATCCGCACGATGGAAGCGCAGAAGCCGCCGATCCGCATCATCATCCCCGGCAAAACCTATCGCCAGGACAGCGACGCCACCCATTCGCCGATGTTCCACCAGGTCGAAGGCCTCGTGGTCGACAGACAAGCGAATGTCGCCAACATGCGCTGGGTGCTGGAAGAGTTCTGCAAAGCTTTCTTCGAGGTCGACAGCGTCACCATGCGCTTCCGCCCGTCCTTCTTCCCCTTCACCGAGCCGTCCTTCGAAGTCGACATCCAGTGCGACCGCTCGTCCGGCCCGATCGTCAAGTTCGGCGAAGGCACCGACTGGATGGAAATTCTCGGCTGCGGCATGGTTCACCCGAACGTGCTGCGCGCCGGCGGGCTCGATCCCGACGAATACCAGGGCTTTGCCTGGGGCATGGGCCTCGACCGCATCGCCATGCTGAAATACGGCATGCCTGACCTGCGCGACTTCTTCAACGCCGACGTCCGCTGGCTCAGCCACTACGGCTTCCGCCCGCTCGACATGCCGACCCTGTTCGGCGGCCTCAGCGCGTAACCGGCATCCAAGGAGAAAATATCCATGAAATTCACCCTCTCCTGGCTGAAGGACCACCTCGACACCGACGCCTCGCTCGACGAGATCTGCGCGAAGCTGACGGCGATCGGCCTTGAAGTGGAAGACGTCGACGACAAGGCCGCCTTCAAGCCCTTCGTCATCGCCAAGGTCGTCTCGGCTGAACAGCACCCGAACGCCGACAAGCTGCGCGTCCTGATGGTCGACACCGGCAAGGGCGACCCGATCCAGGTCGTCTGCGGCGCGCCGAATGCGCGCGCCGGCCTTATCGGTGCCTTCGCCGCACCCGGCACCTATGTGCCCGGCATCGACGTGACGCTTGCCATCGGCACCATCCGCGGCGTTGAAAGCCGCGGCATGATGTGCTCGGAGAAGGAGCTCGAAATCTCCGACAATCATGACGGCATCATCGAGCTTTCCGCCGATGCGCCCGTGGGCACGAGCTACGCCTCCTATGCCGGCCTCGACGATCCGGTCATCGAGATCAACCTGACGCCAAACCGCCCGGACTGCACGAGCATTTTCGGCATCGCCCGCGACCTCGCGGCCTCCGGCCTCGGCACGCTGAAAACCCCGAAGGCTCCGTCCTTCACGGTCGAGGGCGAGACGCCGGTCAAGGTGAAGCTAGAGCTTGGCGGTGACGATCATCTGTGCCCCGGCTTTGCACTGCGCCTCGTGCGCGGGGTCAAGAACGGCCCGAGCCCGCGCTGGATGCAGCAGCGGCTGCTCGCCATCGGCCTTCGCCCGATCAACGCGCTCGTCGACATCACCAACTACATGACCTTCGACCAGGGCCGCCCGCTGCATGTCTTCGACGCGGCCAAGGTGAAGGGCGACCTCGTCGTGCGTCGCGCGACCGAAGGCGAGAAGGTGCTGGCGCTCGATACGCGCGAATACACGCTCAACCCGGCAAACGTCGTCATCGCCGATGACAACGGCATCGAATCCATCGGCGGCATCATGGGCGGCGAACATTCCGGCTGCGACGAGAACACCGTCGACGTGTTGATCGAATCGGCGCTCTGGGACCCGATGAACGTCGCCAAGACCGGCCGCGCGCACGGCATCATCACCGATGCGCGATACCGCTTCGAGCGTGGCGTCGATCCGGAATACATGGTGCCCGGCCTCGAGCGCGCCACCGAACTGGTGCTCGAGCTCTGCGGCGGCACGCCTGCTAAAACCGACGTCGTCGGCTACAAGGGTTATGACGCCAAGATCGTCGATTTCCCCTTCGCCGAAGTGAAGCGTCTGACCGGCCTCGACGTTTCCGAAGCCGAAGCCGCCACTATCCTGACCCGCCTCGGCTTCACCGTGACGGGCTCGGGCGAACGCGTTTCCGTCGCCGTTCCCTCCTGGCGTCCCGATGTGGATGGCAAGGCGGATCTCGTCGAGGAAGTGATGCGCATCCACGGCGTCGACAACATCCGCCCGGCGCCGCTCGAAAGCGATGGTTCGGTCAACGGCCGCATCCTGACGACGCTGCAGATCCGTTCGCGCCTTGCCAAGCGGGCGCTCGCCTCGCGCGGCATGCTGGAAGCCGTTACCTGGTCCTTCATCCCGAAGGCCCATGCCGAGCTGTTCGGCGGCGGCGCACCGTCGCTCGCCCTGTCGAACCCGATTGCATCAGACATGTCCGACATGCGCCCCTCGCTGCTGCCGGGCCTGCTCGCAGCCGCCCAGCGCAATGCCGACAAGGGCTATGGCGACGTCGCGCTGTTCGAAGTCTCCGGCACCTACGAAAACGACAAGCCCGAGGGCCAGCGCCGCGTTGCCGGCGGCGTGCGCCGCGGCACGGCGACGCTCGCCGGCGCCGGCCGCCTCTGGTCGAACGCCGCCAAGGGCGGCGGCAAGCCGGTCGACGTCTACGATGCCAAGGCCGATGCGCTCGCCGTGATCGAAGCCTGCGGCCTGCCGATGGGCAATGTCCAGATCGAGCCCGGTGCGCCGGCCTGGTATCATCCGGGCCGTTCCGGCACGATCAAGATGGGTCCGAAGATCGTTCTCGGTTATTTCGGCGAGTTCCATCCGAAGGCCCTCGGAGCGCTCGATGTCTCCGGCGCGCTCGCCGGCTTCGAGATCTTCGTCGATGCCATGCCCGACCCGAAGAAGAAGGCGACCCGCACCAAGCCGGCGCTCGACCTCTCCTCGCTGCAGGCCGTCAAGCGCGACTTCGCCTTCGTCGTCGACAAGACGGTGGAAGCCGGCGCCATCGTGCGCGCCGCGACGGGCGCGGACCGCAAGCTGATCTCCGCCGTCAACGTCTTCGACGTCTTCGAGGGCGCATCGGTCGGCGAGGGCAAGAAATCCATCGCCATCGAGGTCGTCATCCAGCCGACCGACAAGACGCTGACCGACGAGGATTTCGAGGCACTGACCGGCAAGATCGTCGGCAATGTCGTGAAAACGACCGGCGGCACGCTGCGCGCCTGATGAACACTGAAACGGGGCGGACACGCCCCGTTTTTCATCGTAAGCAAAGTAAACCTCCACCTTCGGTGGAGGACTGGACGTGTTCTACATATTGATTGAGAGACCTCCGCGTTTGAACCGCTAGTCTGGCCCAAACATAGAACGGAAGTTTTATGGAAGAACGCTCGCAATCACACGCGACGTGCACTTGATGCTCGGCGATGTGCATAAGCTGATATCAATCCCGCCGAAATATTCTGTGTCGCATATCGTCGGCTTTTTAAAGGGCAAGACTGCCCTTTACGTGGCCAACAAATATGCGCGCAAGCGGTGCTGCAGGGATATTACTTCTGGGCGAGGATATTTCCTGTCCACGTCTGGCTATGACGGGCAGGTCGTCAGACGCTATATCCGTAATCAGGAAAAGGTCGACAAGGCTTCCGACTTTGCCGACCTCTTTAACCGTAGCTACGAACAGATAGCAAAGCCGCTTCTAGCGTTTCAAATCTCCACCTCAGGTGGAAGTCATGACTTTCAGCGATTGGCCATTGCCGCCTGCTTTTGAGAGTAGCGCTGGCCCGAGACCTTGGCCGGCGAGAGCAGGTCGCCGAGGCGGGCGGCTTCCTCCGGCGTCAGCGTGACATCAGCGGCGGCGGCGTTCTGCTCGAGATGCGGCACCTTGCTGGCGCCGGGGATCGGCGCGATGAAATCGCCCTGCGCCAGAACCCAGGCGAGTGCCAGCTGCGCCGGGGCCACGCCCTTTTCCGTCGCCATCTCTTCGAGCGCCGTCACCAGCGCCAGATTGGCATCGAAATTCTCCGCCTCGAAGCGCGGCAGGGAGCGGCGGAAATCGTCGGCGGAGAGGCCGTCGAGTTTCTTTAGGGCGCCGGTCAGCACGCCGCGACCGAGCGGGCTGAACGGAACGAAGCCGATGCCGAGGGCGCGGCAGGTGTCGAGCACGCCGTTCTCCTCCACGTCGCGGGTCCACAGCGAATATTCGCTCTGCACGGCGGCGATCGGATGCACCTCATGCGCACGGCGGATGGTTTCCGCCCCGGCTTCGGACAGGCCGAGCGCCTTCACCTTGCCCTCGCGCACCAGATCGGCCATCGCGCCGACCGTTTCCTCGATCGGCACGGCCGGATCGACGCGGTGCTGGTAGTAGAGATCGATGACATCGGTGCCGAGCCGCTTCAGCGAGGCCTCGGCGACGGCCTTGACGTTTTCCGGCCGGCTGTCGGTGCCGGTCATCATCTGGGCGGACGGCTTGGTGGCATCGATGCGGAAACCGAACTTGGTGGCGATGACCACCTTGTCGCGCACCGGCTTCAGCGCCTTGCCGAGGAGGATTTCGTTCTTGTAGGGGCCGTAGACCTCTGCCGTGTCGAACAGCGTGATGCCGAGATCGACGGCGCGGTGCAGCGTGTTGATCGCCGCCGTCTCGTCGTCGGCGGGACCATAGGCATGGCTCATGCCCATGCAGCCGAGGCCGAGGGCGGAAACGTCGAGCGTGCCGAGATGTCTGTGTTTCATGACGGATTCCTTCTTGATGGGACCGATGGGAGAGGTCCGCGGGCCGGGCGGCGAGGCGGTCGCCGTCATCCGGTAGGTTCAATCTAGGGCACAGCACTTCCGCTGAAAATGGATGCAAAAGCCAATGGCTTGTTCTATCTGTTCGAACAATGAACCGGACCCAGCTTTCCCAACTCGCCGTGCTGGCCATCGTCGCCGAGGCGCGCAGTTTCCGCAAGGCGGCGACCACGCTCGGCATTGCGCCCTCGGCCGTCAGTCATGCCGTCACCGCGCTGGAGGCGAGCCTCGGCGTGCGGCTGATCGCCCGCACCACCCGAAGCGTCGCGCCGACGGAGGAGGGACGGCAACTGCTCGACACGCTGGCGCCGGCGCTGGCCGATATCGACGCCGCCATGGAGGCGCTGGCCGAGCGACAGACACGACCGGCCGGGCCGCTCCGCATCACCATGCCGCTGATCGCGGCGGAAGACATCGTCATGCCCCGCCTCGGCGCTTTCCTGTTGGAATATCCCGAGATCGAGCTGGAACTGCGCACGGACGACCGCTTCGAAGACATCGTCGAGAAGGGTTTTGACGCGGGGTTGCGGCTCGGCGAGCATCTGGAGGCGGATATGATCGCGGTCCGGGCGAGCGGCCCGTGGCGCGGCCTCGTGGTCGGCGCGCCGGCCTATTTCGAACACCATCCGAAGCCGCTTCAGCCGCGCGACCTGATGCAGCATCGCTGCATCCGCCGCCGCTTTTCGAGCGGCCGCATCTATCGCTGGGAGTTGGAGAAGGACGGGCGGCTGGTGACGGTGGATGTGTCGGGGCCGCTGATCGTTTCCGACCAGCGCCTGATGCGTGCCGCTGCGATGGATGGGGCGGGCCTCGCCTATGTCTTCGACCAGCGGGTGGCCGAAGACATCGCCGCGGGCCGGCTGATGGCGGTGCTGGAAGACTGGTGCCCCGCCTTCGACGGCTTCTCGATCTACTATCCCTCGCGCCGCCAGATGCGCCCGGCCTTGCGCGCCTTCATCGATTTCTTCCGATATCGCGGTTAGAGCATTTCCAGCAAAAGTGTGATGCGGTTTTTGCGTCAGGAAATGCAAAAAGAACTTAAGTTTTCAGTCGATAGCGGATGTGCTCGTCGGTCTCGATATAGCTGTCATAGAGCTTTCGGGCGCGCGCATTGTCCTGCGCCGTATGCCAGTAGATGCCGCTCCAGCCGTGGCGCTTCGAAATCGCAATGAGGTCGTCGATCAGCGCGCGACCGGCGCCCTTGCCGCGCACGGTGTCATCGACGAAGAGGTCTTCGAGATAACCTTCCGGGGCGATGCTCCAGGTGGAGTCGTGATAGTGGTGGATGGCGAAGCCGATCACCGCGCCGTCCTCCTCGGCAAGGCGCATCGCCATGCGGGAGCCGGGATCGAGGATGCGCGCCCAGGTGAAAGCGGTCACTTCCTCGGATACTTCGGTCTTGTAGAAGGCGAGATAGCCGGCCCAGAGTTTCCTCCAGGCCGCTTCGTCGCTTTCGAGCGGATCGCGAATGACGAGGGCCATGTCAGGCCCCGGCCGCGTCGAGGGCGGCGATCTGGTCCGGGGTGAGCGACAGGGCCGTCGCCTTCATCAGGCTATCGAGCTGGGAGAGGCTGGTGGCGCTGGCGATCGGCGCGGTGACAGCCGGCTTCGCCATCAGCCAGGCAAGCGAGATTTCGGCCGGAGTCGCGCCCGTCTCCGCCGCCACCTGATCGAGTGCGGCAAGGATGCGCAGGCCCCGGTCATCGAGATAGTGTTCCACATCCTCGCCGCGCGTGCGTCCCTTGGTATCGGCCGCCGTGCGGTATTTTCCCGTCAGGAAGCCGGAGGCGAGGCTGAAATAGGTGATGACGCCCAAATCTTCCTTGCGGCAGAGATCGGCCAGCGCGCCTTCGAAACCGGCGCGGTCGTAGAGATTGTATTCCGGCTGCAGCGCGGCGTAACGCGGCAGGCCCGCCGCGTCGGCGGCGTCGAAGGAGGCCTGCAGCTGGCCGGCATCGAGGTTGGAGGCGCCGAAGGCGCGCACCTTGCCGGCCTTGACGAGCCCGGCATGGGCTTCCAGTGTCTCCTCATAGGGCGTTTCCGGGTCGGGCCAGTGCGAGAGGTAGAGGTCGATATGATCGGTCTGGAGCCGGCGCAGCGAGTTCTCGACCTCTTCGACGATCCACGATTTCCTGAGGTCGTGCCGGCCCTGGCCCATGTCCGAGCCGACCTTGGTGACGATGACCACCTTGTCGCGCGACAGGCTCGAGCGCTTCAGCCATTTGCCGATAACCGTCTCGGATTCGCCGCCCTGGTTGCCCGGCGCCCAGCTGGAATAGACGTCGGCCGTGTCGATGGCGTTGAAGCCGGCGCCGGTGAAGGCGTCGAGAAGCGCAAAGGACGTCTTCTCATCGGCTGTCCAGCCGAAGACGTTGCCGCCGAAGACGAGGGGCGCAATCGAAAGGCCGGTTCGGCCGAGGGAACGAAACTGCATGGCTTCCTCCAAGGGATAGGTGCTGAAATAGCGGGCCAGCATAGGCCGGGCGGATCGGCTTTGCGCCCGTCGCGGCCGGGATTTTTTGCACGCCTGCGCGCTTGCGAGGAACGTACCTCGGCATTAGTCTTCCGGCGCAATCAGGGAGACATGTCATGCTGCGTTTCGGAATTCTGTCGACGGCCAAGATCGGCCGCGATCTCGTCGTGCCGGCCATCCAGGATGCGGAAAACTGCGTCGTGACGGCCATTGCCAGCCGCGACCTCGCCAAGGCCCGCGCTATGGCCGACCGGTTTTCCGTGCCGCATGCCTTCGGTTCCTATGAGGAGATGCTGGCGTCAGATACGATCGATGCCGTCTACATTCCGCTGCCGACCTCGCAGCATGTGGAATGGACGATCAAGGCGGCGGATGCCGGCAAGCATGTGCTGTGCGAAAAGCCGATTGCCTTGAATGCCGGCGAGATCGATGCGCTGATTGCGGCGCGCGACCGCAACAAGGTGCTGATCTCGGAAGCCTTCATGGTCACCTACAGCCCCGTCTGGCGCAAGGTGCGCTCACTTCTGGCCGAGGGTGCGATCGGCACGCTGCGTCATGTGCAGGGCGTGTTCACCTATTACAACCGCGACCCCGGCAATATGCGCAACGTGCCGGCGCTGGGCGGCGGCGGCCTGCCGGATATCGGCGTCTATCCGACGATCACCACGCGTTTCGTCACCGGCAAGGAAGCGATCCGCGTGCAGGCGAGCACGGACCGTGATCCGGAGTTCGGCACGGACATTTATTCGAGCGTGCGCGCCGATTTCGGCGATTTCGAACTGTCCTTCTACATCTCCACCCAGCTTGCCCATCGCCAGGTCATGGTCTTCCACGGCGACAAGGGGTTCATCGAGGTGAAGTCGCCGTTCAATGCCGACCGCTACGGTGCCGAGGAAATCGAGTTGACCAATGCCTCGCACAGCGAGAGCCAGCATTTCCGCTTCCAGGATGCGCGCCAGTACAAGCGCGAGGCCGAAGCCTTCACCAAGGCGGCGCTCGGCGAAAACGAGGAGATCGTGCCGCTGGAAAGCTCGGTCGAGAACCAGAAGCTGATCGACGCCATCTACCGTGCCAGCGAGAAGGACGGCTGGGAGCCGGTCTGAGACCGGCCCCTGAAACTCAGAACAGCGTTTCGTAAATCTCTGACTTGAAGCCGGCCGTGAGCGCCCCGTCGCGATCAAGCATGGGGCGCTTGATCATCGAGGGCTGGGCGAGCATCAAAGCAATCGCCTTGTTTGCGTCGAGGTCCTGCTTGTCGGCATCCGGCAGGGCGCGGAAGGTGGTGCCGGCGCGGTTCAGCACCGTTTCCCAGCCGAGCGCGTCGACGAAGCGCTTCAGGCTCTTCTCGTCGATGCCCTCCGCCTTGTAGTCGTGGAAGCTGTAGGCGATGCCCTTGGTGTCGAGCCAGGTGCGCGCCTTCTTCATCGTGTCGCAGTTCTTGATGCCGTAGATCGTGACGGTCACGCGTCTCTCCTTCAATATCGTGCCGCCTTCATAAGCCGGCAAAACGCTCACGTCACCCCGAGATAACGGCCGGGGCGGTGATTGATGACGAGCGTCATGTTGACGACGACGGCGCCGAGTACGGAGAGTGCGAGCCGGTCAAGCGGGATGACGAAATAGGCCGCAGCGAGGATGGCCAGATCGACCGCCATCTGGAAATAGCCGGCGCGCAGGCCGAACCGGTCTTGCAGGTAAATCGCCAGCACATTGATGCCGCCAAGGCCGGTGCGGTGGCGGAAGAGGATGAGCAGGCCGGTGCCCGACAGCGCGCCGCCCATGACCGCCGCATAGAGCGGATCGAGATGGGAGAAGCCGACAAGTTCCGATGTTAGCCGGCTAAATATGGAGACCAGCGTGACGGCGGCGAAGGTGCGCAGCGTGAAGGCCCAGCCGAGCTTTTTGACGGCAAGGATGTAGAAGGGCAGGTTGACGGCGAAGAACAGCCACCAGAAGCCGATGCCGCTTGCATATTGCAGGAGGAGCGCCAAGCCCGCGGTGCTGCCGGCGAGCAGCACCGCCTTGGTATAGATGACCACGCCCAGCGCCACGAACAGCGTGCCGATGACGATGGCAATAAAATCCTCATAGGCGGAGTGGCGCTCCGCCTGGCTGGCAGGTTCGACGGACATGGTGTCTCTCAGAGGCTCAGGAACTTGGCGATGACGTCATCGACCTCGGCCGTCTTGAGGCCGGCAATGTTGATGCGGCCCGAAGTCGGCATGTAGATGGCGTGTTCGGCGCGCAGTTTGAGCACCTGCGCCTCTTCCAGCGGCAAGAGCGAGAACATGCCCTCCTGCTCGCGGATCGACGTCAGCACCTGCCAGCGGCCGGAAAGCCCGGCGGCAAGCCGCTCGCGGATCGCGGTGACGCGCAGGCGCATTGCCTCGATCTCGGCCATCCAGTCGGCCTTCAGCGCGGCGTCGCCGAGGATCATGCTGACGATGGCCGCGCCATGGTCCGGCGGCATGGAATAGCTGGTGCGGGCAAGGGCGGCGAGATTGGTACGCACGGAGAGCGCCGTTTCGGCGTTGCTGCAGGCGGCGTAGATCGCGCCGGTGCGCTCGCGGTAGAGGCCGAAGGATTTCGAGCAGGAGACGGCGACCAGCGCTTCCGGCACGGCGGTCAGCAGGGTGCGGAGACCCGCGGCATCCTCGTCGAGGCCGCGGCCATAACCCTGATAGGCGATGTCGATGAGCGGCAGCAGGCCCTTTTCGGCGATGAGCGCGGAGACGGCGCGCCACTGCTCGTCCGTGAGGTTTGCGCCGGTCGGGTTGTGGCAGCTCGCATGCAGCAGCACGGCGTCACCGGGGGCAGCACCGTTAAGCGCTTCCATCATGCGGTCGAACTGCACGCTCTGCGCGGGGATGTCGAAGAAGGGATAGGTGATGACCTCAAGGCCGGCGGACTTGAAGATGCTGGCATGGTTCGGCCAGCTCGGCAGGCCGAGCCAGATGCCCTTGGTGCCCATGCGCGCCAGAAGGTCTGCGGCAAGGCGCAGCGCGCCGGAACCGCCCGGCGTCTGGAGGCCGGCGGTGGCGCGGCCGAGGCCGGCCTCGGCCGTCGTCAGTTCCCAGAGGCGATCTAGGAAGACGGGGTCGCCTTCCGGGCCGACATAGGCCTTGGTCGGCTGCGTCTCGACGAGGCGCTTTTCGGCTTCCTTCACCGCGCGGAAGATCGGCGTGGCGCCCGTCTCGTCGCGATAGACGCCGACGCCGAGATCCACTTTGCCGGCGCGCTCGTCCGCCCGGAAAAGGCCGATCAGGGCAAGCAACGGGTCATCGGGCTGGCGGGTAAGGGCGTCGAACATGGCCGGGGTCCTGTCTGGGGTTGGTGTGCATGTGGTGTAAGTCAAAACATCCGCAAAATCGACCATGATATTGCGGAGAAAGCGCAAGAAGCTTTTGTCTTCTTGCTTCCATTCGCTAAATTGATGCAGATTTTTGCGGGAGTGGACGGAATGGACAAAAAGACGGGCGACGAGGTTGCCTTGGACCAGACCGACCGGCGCATCATCCGGCTGCTCGTCGAGGATGCAGGGCTCTCCAACAACCAGCTAGCGGAAAAGGTCGGCCTGTCGCCCGCGCCGCTGTCGCGAAGGCTGGCGCGACTGGAGGCGAGAGGCGTCATCCGCCACACCGTCATCGTCGATCCGCGTGCTGCCGGCATCGGTTTCCAGGCCTTTCTCGAGGTGACGCTGGAACGCACGGCGCCGAAGGTCGGCGAGCGTTTCATCGATCTGGTGCGGCGCATGCCCGAGGTCGTCGAATGCCATACGGTGGCGGGCGATTTCGATTTCCTGCTGAAGATCGCGGTGAAGGACGTGGCGGATTACCGGCGGCTGCTGTGGAGCGAATTCGAGCGCATCGGCGAGATCAAGACGCTGCGCTCGACCATCCTGCTCGACAGCCCGAAGATGCAGGTGAGCCCGCTGCCCTGACGGCGTTTTCCGGAACCTTCTTGCCGCTCGGCGGTTGCCGATGGCACGGAGCGGCCCATATGATGCAGAGAACGCATGAGGAAGGACCCTTGGACAGGAACGGCAGGAACACATCGGCCGCACTGCTGACGGCCATTCGCAACCGCCGCGGCCACCGGCCGCCGGAGAGCAATCGTCCGGGTGACACCGTCATCGCCTCCTACAATGTGCACAAATGCATCGGCGTCGACCGGCGCTTCGATCCCGAGCGCACGGCAAGCGTCATCGCCGAGATCGATGCCGACGTGATTGCCATCCAGGAGGCCGACAAGCGGTTCGGTGAGCGCTCGGGCCTCTTGAAGCTCGATATGCTGGAGCGCGACTGCGGCCTCGTGCCGGTGCCGATCACAGCGCTGTCGTCCACCGGCCATGGCTGGCATGGCAACATGATCATGATCCGCAAGGGGGCCGTCGGCGGCGTGCGCCAGCTGAAG